>NZ_JBVILR010000020.1:0-35899 GCF_055580265.1 Streptomyces sp. NPDC032091
GTCAAGCTAAGGGATGGGGATTCGGGTGAGAGGGGGGCTGGGGGGTTCTCCGCCTTTGTAGGGGGGGGGGGGCCCTTTTTGTCGGGAGGGGGACCCCGGGGGGGGGGGGGGGGGGAACCCCCCCCTCCCCCCCCCCGCCGCTTTCTCGACCGTCCTTATACCGATCGAACGGAAGGCGGTCCCCGCGGTACGGCACAATGGCCCGTGCTTGATGACCTTGCCGATGTGTGATGTGGAGCGGGCGCGATGACGACGACGGGCGCTGGCGCGGAGACCTCCGCGCGGACCAACGGCGGCAGCCGGGCGCTGGCCCTGCTGCTCGTCATCACCGGAGCGGCGGCCCTGGTCGCCGCCTGGGTGATCACGATCGACAAGTTCAAGCTGCTGGAGGACCCGAACTTCACCCCGGGCTGCAGCCTGAACCCGGTCGTCTCCTGCGGCAACATCATGAAGAGCGAACAGGCCTCCGCCTTCGGGTTCCCCAACCCGATGATGGGGCTCGTCGCCTACGGCATCGTCATCTGCGTCGGCATGAGCCTGCTCGCCGGGGCCCGCTTCGGCCGCTGGTACTGGCTGACCCTGAACGCCGGCATGCTCTTCGGCGTCGGCTTCTGCGCCTGGCTGACGTACCAGTCGCTGTACAACATCAACTCGCTGTGCCTGTGGTGCTGCCTGGCCTGGGTCTGCACGATCCTGATGTTCTGGTACGTCACCGCGCACAACGTCCGCCAGGGCATGCTGCCCGCCCCCGGCTGGCTGCGCGGCTTCCTGGACGAGTTCACCTGGGTCCTCCCCGTCCTGCACATCGGGATCATCGGCATGCTGGTCCTGACCCGCTGGTGGGACTTCTGGACCTCCTGAGGCCCGACCGGGCTGTCAGCGGTCTCGCATAGGCTCTGAGTGTGGAACCAGACCTCTTCACCGCAGCCGCCGAGGAACGCCGGGAGAAGGACCCGGCCAGCTCCCCGCTGGCCGTCCGGATGCGCCCGCGCACCCTGGACGAGGTGGTCGGCCAGCAGCACCTGCTGAAGCCCGGCTCACCGCTGCGCCGGCTGGTGGGGGAGGGGGCCGGGGGACCGGCCGGAGCCTCCTCGGTGATCCTCTGGGGCCCGCCGGGCATCGGCAAGACCACCCTCGCGTACGTGGTCAGCCAGGCCACGCAGAAGCGGTTCGTCGAACTGTCGGCGATCACCGCCGGCGTCAAGGAGGTCCGGGCCGTCATCGAGGGCGCCAAGCGCGCCGCCGGCGGCTACGGCAAGGAGACCGTCCTCTTCCTCGACGAGATCCACCGCTTCAGCAAGGCGCAGCAGGACTCCCTGCTGCCGGCCGTGGAGAACCGCTGGGTCACCCTGATCGCCGCGACCACGGAGAACCCGTACTTCTCGATCATCTCCCCGCTGCTCTCGCGGTCCCTGCTGCTGACGCTGGAGCCGCTGACCGACGCCGACCTGAGCGGGCTGCTGCGGCGGGCCCTGGAGGAGGAGCGGGGGCTGGGCGGTGCGGTCTCGCTGCCCGCCGACGCGGAGGCGCACCTGCTGCGGATCGCCGGCGGTGACGCCCGCCGGGCGCTGACCGCGCTGGAGGCGGGGGCCGGCTCGGCCATCGCCAAGGGCGAGGAGGAGATCACCCTCCAGACGCTGGAGGAGGCCGTCGACCGGGCCGCGGTCCGCTACGACAAGGACGGCGACCAGCACTACGACGTGGCGAGCGCCCTGATCAAGTCGATCCGCGGCTCCGACGTGGACGCCGCGCTGCACTACCTGGCCCGGATGATCGAGGCCGGCGAGGACCCGCGGTTCATCGCGCGGCGGCTGATGATCTCCGCGAGCGAGGACATCGGGCTGGCGGACCCCACCGCCCTGCCGCTGGCGGTGGCGGCGGCCCAGGCGGTGGCGATGATCGGCTTCCCGGAGGCCGCGCTGACCCTGTCGCACGCCACGATCGCGCTGGCGCTGGCCCCCAAGTCCAACACCGCCACGACGGCGATCGGCGCGGCGCTGGCGGACGTCCGGGCGGGCCTGACGGGGACCGTGCCGGCGCACCTGCGCGACGGGCACTACAAGGGCGCGGCCAAGCTGGGACACGCCGTGGGGTACGTGTACCCGCACGACGTGCCGGGCGCCATCGCCGCGCAGCAGTACGCGCCGGACGAGGTCCACGGCAAGCGGTACTACGAGCCGACGCGGTACGGCGCCGAGGCCCGCTACGCGGACGTGGTGGAGAAGGTGCGCGAACGGCTGCGCGGCGGCGGCTGACCCCCCCGCCCGCGGCGCTTGTCCCCGCCCCGCCCTTCCTCCGTTCCCAGGGGCTCCGCCCCTGACCCCGTACGTGCGCTCCGCGCCCGTGCGCTCAATCGCCGCGCGGGCTGGAATTTCGCTGCGCGAAATCCAGCCCCGCCGGCGTTTGAGGCGCGGGGTCTGGGGCGGAGCCCCAGGGAACGGGCGAAGGGCGGGTAGGGGACCCCGCTCCGCGCAGCGGCCGCGGTGTCGGGCGGCTGGGCGGCGAGGCTGGGCCTAGGGTCCGGGGCATGGGCCCCCGTGCGCTGGTCGTCGTCGTGGCAGCCGCGCTGCTGCTCACCGGGTGCCACCACCAGGACGCCACCCCGCCCCCGGCCAGGGTCCCGCTCGTCGGCCAGGGCTTCCCGCCCGACGCGGCAGTGGCAAGGGCCGAACTCAAGGGGCTGAAGGTCGAGTGGGGCCGGAACTGGGAGACCTACAGGCGCGAAGCCTTCGGGCGGTACTGGTCCGACGACACCGACGCCGTCGGCGGCCGCAACGGGTGCGACACCCGGGACGACGTCCTTCGGCGGGACCTGAGCGAGCTCCGGGAGGGGGACCGCAATCCCTGCGTGGTCGTCTCCGGGGTGCTCCACGACCCCTACACCGGCAAGGAGCTCCCGTACTCCTACCGCCGCGCCTCGCAGATCGAGACCGACCACGTCGTCGCGCTCGGCGCCGCATGGCGGGCGGGGGCGTACGCGTGGACGCCCGCGCGCAGGCTGGAGTACGCGAACGACCTCGACGTGCTGCTCGCCGTGGACAAGCAGACCAACCAGGACAAGGGCAGCAGGACCGCCGACAAGTGGCGCCCGCCCCGGCGGGCGTACTGGTGCGAGTACGCGCGCCGCTACACCGGCGTCAAGGCGAAGTACGCCCTCTCCGTGACCCCTCCGGAGAAGACGGCGCTGGAGGAGCTGCTCGGCACCTGCCCTCAGTGAGCGGCGGCCGCGAAGAGCGAGCGCATCGCGCGGCGCAGGTCGCACACGTCCGCGACCGGCTCGGGGAAGTCGAAGCGGGCGTCGAAGGCGGCCAGGCCGGGGCCCCGGGTGAAGCGGACGCGCAGCCCGAGCCGGTCCAGGGCCAGCGGGACCGGGACCAGCCCGGCCGCCTCCCGGGAGCCCAGCAGCCCGCACAGGCCGGCGAGGCGCTCGGGGTGGACGGCGGCCAGGTGCTGGAGGAGCTCCGCCTCGTGGGCCGTCATCGGGTCCGGCTCGGCCGCCGCCAGCTCCTCCGGGTCCACCCGCTCGGCGCCCCACAGGTCCTCGACCCGGGCCTCGCCGACCTCCAGCCGCAGCAGCGTCCAGGCCGGACGGCCGGTGTGGAGGGCGTCGGCGTCGGGGGACCCCGTCAGCCCGAGCAGCTCGCCCACCGGGTGGCGCTCGGCCATCAGCGCCGCGCACACCGCGCGGTCGTCCCCGCGCACCGGGGTCAGCCATCCGGCGAGCCGGGCGCGGCCCCGTATACGATGGGGCACGGACACCGGCGCCACGTCCGTGATCTCGATCACGGCGGGGAGGTCGTCGTCCTGGGCGTGAGCGGCGGCCCTGGCCGTCGCGGATTCCCCTGGCACCAGGAGAATCACGTCCCCGTCCGGGGTGACGGTCCGAGCGGCCGGCCCCCCTGTCCCCCACTCTCCCTGGTCACGGGTCCACAGCTGGTCACGAGCACCCGGCAGCGTGAGGGATACTGAGGCGTTGGACTCTACGAGGGTTCGTACGCGTTCGGCTCCGGTGAGCTGCCGAACGCCTTCCCTGGGACGCGGCTGACCTTGCTTATCGTCGCCGAAAGCGGATTCCGTTTCGTTGGAATCCGAACTGCGGCGCGCACTGGGCAGGGGGATCCCATGTGGTCGAGACATTACGTCCTCCTCGATAAGGTAAGCCTCACCTAACTTACATGGAGGTAGGTTCCCCGTGAACCAGAAGCGACCCAAGGTCAAGAAGTCTCGCGCCCTCGGCATCGCCCTGACGCCGAAGGCCGTCAAGTACTTCGAGGCCCGCCCCTACCCGCCGGGCGAGCACGGCCGTGGCCGCAAGCAGAACTCGGACTACAAGGTCCGTCTGCTGGAGAAGCAGCGTCTGCGCGCCCAGTACGACATCTCCGAGCGCCAGATGGCCCGCGCGTACGACCGCGCGAAGAAGGCCGAGGGCAAGACGGGCGAGGCGCTGGTCGTCGAGCTCGAGCGTCGTCTGGACGCCCTGGTCCTGCGTGCCGGCATCGCCCGCACCATCTACCAGGCCCGCCAGATGGTCGTCCACGGCCACATCGAGGTCAACGGTGGCAAGGTCGACAAGCCGTCGTTCCGCGTGCGTCCCGACGACGTCATCACGGTTCGCGAGCGCAGCCGCGAGAAGCACCCCTTCCAGGTCGCCCGCGAGGGTGGCTACGCCGGTGAGGGTGAGACCCCGCGTTACCTGCAGGTCAACCTGAAGGCCCTGGCCTTCCGCCTCGACCGCGACCCGAACCGCAAGGAAATCCCGGTCATCTGCGACGAGCAGCTCGTCGTCGAGTACTACGCCCGCTGATCCAGCGGCCGTAGCCACTCACAGGCTGGTCCGGCCCGCCGTCCCCTCCGGGGGGCGGCGGGCTTTGCCGTATCCGCCGGAGCCGCACCGGAATCCGGTACTGCGGCGGATCTCCGGCGCGATAGGGTCGGAGCAGACTCATCCAGCAGACTTAACCCGTCGGGTTTCCAGATTCAGGAAGCGGTGCAACGTGTCCGGTGGAGAGGTGGCCGGGATCATCGTGGCCGTCTTCTGGGCCATCCTGGTCTCCTTCCTCGCGGTGGCGCTGGCCAGGCTCGCCCAGGTGCTCAAGGCCACGACCAAGCTCGTGGCCGATGTCACCGAGCAGGCCGTCCCGCTGCTCGCCGACGCCTCCACGACCGTCCGCTCCGCGCGCACCCAGCTCGACCGGGTCGACGCCATCGCGAGCGACGTCCAGGAGGTCACCTCCAACGCCTCCGCGCTGTCCTCCACCGTCGCCTCCACCTTCGGCGGCCCGCTCGTCAAGGTCGCGGCCTTCGGCTACGGGGTCCGCAAGGCCATGGGCAGGACCGACGCCGGAACCGAGCGCACCCCCCGGCGCACCGTGATCGTCGGCCGTACGGTGCCGGATCCGCGGCGCCGCAAGCAGAAGGGCTGAGACCTCCGATGTTCCGCCGAGCCTTCTGGTTCACCGCCGGCGCCGCCGCCGGCGTCTGGGCCACCACCAAGGTCAACCGCCAGCTGAAGAAGCTGACGCCGGAGAGCCTCGCGGCCCAGGCGGCCGACAAGGCCGTGGAGGCGGGCCACCGCCTCAAGGACTTCGCCCTCGACGTCAAGGCGGGGATGACGCAGCGCGAGGACGAGCTCAACGACGCCCTGGGGCTGACCCAGGACCCCGACCGGCCCGACAACGTCACCGCCCTGCCCGGGCCGCGGCGCCTGCGGGCCATCGCGAACGACACCACCACACGCCGTCCGAACCACTCGGCGGTCACGTACAACCGGAATGAGGACCACTGATGGAGTCGGCTGAAATCCGCCGCCGCTGGCTGAGCTTCTTCGAGGAGCGCGGTCACACCGTTGTCCCTTCGGCGTCGCTCATCGCGGACGACCCGACTCTGCTGCTGGTGCCCGCGGGCATGGTCCCGTTCAAGCCCTACTTCCTGGGTGAGACCAAGCCGCCCGCGCCCACGCTGACCAGCGTGCAGAAGTGCGTCCGCACGCCGGACATCGAAGAGGTCGGCAAGACCACCCGTCACGGCACGTTCTTCCAGATGTGCGGCAACTTCTCCTTCGGGGACTACTTCAAGGAAGGCGCCATCAAGTTCGCCTGGGAGCTGCTGACCAGCTCCGTGGCGGACGGCGGCTACGGCCTGGAGCCCGAGAAGCTCTGGATCACGGTCTACCTCGACGACGACGAGGCCGAACAGATCTGGCGCGACGTGATCGGCGTACCCGCCGAGCGGATCCAGCGCCTGGGCAAGAAGGACAACTTCTGGTCCATGGGCGTCCCCGGCCCCTGCGGCCCCTGCTCCGAGATCAACTACGACCGCGGCCCCGAGTTCGGCGTCGAGGGCGGCCCGGCCGTCAACGACGAGCGGTACGTGGAGATCTGGAACCTGGTCTTCATGCAGTACGAGCGCGGCGCCGGCGACGGGAAGGAGGACTTCCCGATCCTCGGCGACCTGCCGTCGAAGAACATCGACACCGGTCTCGGCCTCGAACGCCTCGCGATGATCCTGCAGGGCGTGCGGAACATGTACGAGACCGACACCCTGCGCGTGGTCATGGACAAGGCCACCGAGCTGACCGGGGTCGCCTACGGCGCCGCCGACCACTCGGACGTCTCCCTGCGCGTGGTCGCCGACCACATCCGCACCTCGGCCATGCTCATCGGCGACGGCGTCACCCCCGGCAACGAGGGCCGCGGCTACGTGCTGCGCCGCATCATGCGCCGCGCCATCCGCAACATGCGCCTCATGGGCGCCACCGGTCCGGTCGTCCAGGACCTGGTCAACGTGGTCATCGAGACGATGGGGCAGCAGTACCCGGAGCTCGTCACCGACCGCAAGCGCATCGAGACCGTCGCCATCGCCGAGGAAGCCGCCTTCCTCAAGGCCATCAAGGGCGGCACCAACATCCTCGACACCGCCGTGACCGAGACCAAGGCCGCCGGCGGCACGGTCCTCTCCGGCGACAAGGCGTTCCTGCTCCACGACACCTGGGGCTTCCCGATCGACCTCACCCTGGAGATGGCCGCCGAGCAGGGCCTCTCCGTGGACGAGACCGGCTTCCGCCGCCTGATGCAGGAGCAGCGCGACCGCGCCAAGGCCGACGCCAAGGCCAAGAAGACCGGCCACGCCGACGTCTCCGCCTACCGCGAGATCGCCGACGGCTCCGGCGCCACCGAGTTCACCGGCTACGCCACCAACCAGGGCGAGGCCACCATCGTCGGCCTCCTGGTCAACGGCGTCTCCTCGCCCGCCGCCTCCGAGGGCGACGAGGTCGAGGTCGTCCTCGACCGCACCCCCTTCTACGCCGAGGGCGGCGGCCAGCTCGCCGACCAGGGCCGCATCAAGCTCGACACCGGCGCCGTCATCGAGGTCCGCGACGTCCAGCAGCCCGTCCCGGGCGTCTCCGTCCACAAGGGCTCCGTCCAGGTCGGCGAGGTCACGGTCGGCGCCTCCGCGTACGCCGCGATCGACATCAAGCGCCGCCGGGCCATCGCCCGCGCGCACTCGGCCACCCACCTGACCCACCAGGCGCTGCGCGACGCCCTCGGCCCGACGGCCGCCCAGGCCGGCTCCGAGAACAGCCCCGGCCGCTTCCGCTTCGACTTCGGTTCGCCGAACGCCGTCCCCGGCACGGTCCTCACCGACGTCGAGCAGAAGATCAACGACGTGCTCTCCCGCGAGCTCGACGTCACCGCCGAGATCATGAGCATCGACGAGGCGAAGAAGCAGGGCGCCATCGCCGAGTTCGGCGAGAAGTACGGCGAGCGCGTCCGCGTCGTGACCATCGGCGACTTCTCCAAGGAGCTGTGCGGCGGCACGCACGTCGGCAACACCGCCCAGCTGGGCCTGGTGAAGCTGCTCGGCGAGTCCTCGATCGGCTCCGGCGTGCGCCGCGTCGAGGCCCTCGTCGGCGTGGACGCGTACAACTTCCTCGCCAAGGAGCACACGGTCGTCGCCCAGCTCCAGGAGCTGGTCAAGGGCCGTCCGGAGGAGCTGCCGGAGAAGATCGCCTCCATGCTCGGCAAGCTGAAGGACGCCGAGAAGGAGATCGAGAAGTTCCGCGCGGAGAAGGTCCTCCAGGCCGCCGCCGGCCTCGCCGCCGGCGCCCAGGACATCCGCGGCGTCGCCCTCGTCGTCGGCCAGGTGCCGGACGGCACGGGCGCCGACGACCTGCGCAAGCTGGTCCTGGACGTCCGCGGCCGCATTCCTGGCGACCGCCCGGTCGTCGTCGCGCTGTTCACCGTGGCGAACGACCGCCCGCTGACCGTCGTCGCCACCAACGAGGCGGCCCGTGAGCGCGGCCTCAAGGCCGGCGACCTGGTCCGCACCGCCGCCAAGACCCTCGGCGGCGGGGGTGGCGGCAAGCCGGACGTGGCCCAGGGCGGCGGCCAGAACCCGGGCGCCGTGCCCGAGGCCATCGCCGCGGTCGAACGCCTCGTCGTCGAGACGGCCTGACGATGAGCCTGCGCCGCGGCCGCCGCCTGGCCATCGATGTCGGAGACGCCCGGATCGGGGTCGCCTCGTGCGACCCCGACGGGGTCCTGGCCACACCGGTCGAGACCGTCCCGGGCCGGGACGTCCCGGCCGCCCACCGGCGGCTGCGGCAGCTCGTCGCGGAGTACGAGCCCCTCGAAGTCGTCGTCGGCCTCCCCCGCTCGCTCAGCGGGCGGGAGGGGCCGGCCGCGGCCAAGGTGCGTGCCTTCGCGAACGAACTGGCCAAGGGCATCAAACCGGTGACGGTCCGTCTGGTGGACGAGCGGATGACCACGGTCACCGCCGCCCAGGGCCTGCGCGCTTCCGGGCGGAACGCGAAGAAGGGCAGGTCCGTCATCGACCAGGCCGCCGCTGTGGTCATCCTCCAGAACGCTCTTGAGACCGAACGGGTATCGGGTAATCCGCCTGGTGAGTGCGTCGAAGTGGTTGTCTGATCGCGATACGGTAACGTTCCGCGCGATGAGACGGCATTCGAACAGCCGTCGCCCACCACTCAAGAGGCGGAACCGGGTGCCGCGGCCGAGATGAGCCGAGGACCACGTCTCGCGGCTCTAGGGGACCGATGACTGACTATGGCCGGGGCCACGGCTCCGAACCGTGGAACCCCCAGGACCCCCTCTACGGGGACCAGGGGTGGACCGCGCACCAGACGCAGCAGGGGCAGGTTCCCTACGGCGGTGACCCGCAGCAGCAGTACCAGCACCCCGTGGAGTCGCAGCACCCGGACCTGCAGTACCCGCAGGCCCAGTACCAGCAGGAATACCCCGCGCAGTACCCGCAGCAGCAGTACGCCGAGCAGCAGGCCTACGCGGCGCAGCACGCCCACGCCCAGGCCGCCGCGCAGCAGCAGCTCCAGCAGCAGCCGCTCTACGAGGGCCAGGGCCAGGGCCAGGGCTGGGACGGCGGCCACGAACAGCAGTACATGGCCGCCGTCCAGACCGACCCCTACGCGGGCGCCGACCCGTACGCCCAGCAGTCCGCCGGGGCCTACCCCGGCGAGGCCCCCGACCTGTACGCGACGCCGGAGGCCTACCCGCCGCCGCAGCCCCCGAACCTGCGCCACCTGGAGCCGGAGCCGGCCGAGGAGGAGCCGGAGGAGTCCCTCCCGCCCGCGGGCGGCGGCGCGGACGACAACGGCGGGGAGCCGGTGCCCGGCGGCCGCCGGGCGGGCCGCGGCAAGGGCGGCAAGGCCGGCAAGAAGAAGCAGAAGAAACGCAGCGGCACGGCCTGCCTGGTCGCCGCCGTGGTGATCGCCGCCGTCGTCGGCGGTGGAGGCTACTACGGCTACGGCTACCTGAAGGACCGCTTCGGCGCGACCGAGGACTTCGCGGGCGAGGGCACGGACGAGACCGTGGACGTCGAGATCCCCAAGAACGCGGGCCTCGGCCAGATGGGCCGCATCCTGAAGGAAGCCGGCGTGGTCGCCAGCGCCCAGGCCTTCGTGGACGCCGCGAACGCCAACCCCAAGGGCAAGTCGATCCAGCCGGGCATCTACCCGCTGAAGAAGAAGATGTCGGGCACCGCCGCGGTCGCGCTGATGATCGACCCGAGCAAGCTCGCCGTCATCACGGTCCCCGAGGGCATGCGCAACTCCGAGGTCTACAAGGCGATCGACAAGAAGCTCGGCAAGCCGGACGGCACCACCCGCGAGATCGCCCTGCGCGAGTCCAAGAACCTCGGCCTGCCGGCCTGGGCCGCGAGCAACCCGAAGGTCATGGACCCGCTCGAAGGCTTCCTGTACCCGATGCGGTACGACCTCAAGAAGGACAGCACCCCCGAGTCCCTGCTCAAGCAGATGGTCAAGAACGCCTCCGACAAGTACGCGGAGCTGGGCGTCGAGGCCAAGGCCAAGGAGCTCAACCTGGAGAACCCGCTCCAGGTCATCACCGTCGCGAGCCTCGTCAACGCCGAGGGCAAGAACCACGACGACTTCCGCAAGATGGCCGAGGTGGTCTACAACCGCCTCAAGAAGACCAACGACGTCACGAACCAGAAGCTGCAGTTCGACTCGACGTACAACTACGTCAAGGGCCAGAGCGAGATCAACTTCAACCTGAAGGAAGCCCAGGCCTTCGACCACCCGTACAACACCCACTTCGTCAAGGGCCTCCCGCCCGGCCCGATCGACAACCCCGGCCTGGACGCGCTGACCGCTACGCTCAACCCCGATCACGGCGGCTGGATGTTCTTCGTGTCGGTCGACGGCAACAAGACGACCTTCACCAAGACCTACGACGAGCACCTGAAGCTCGTCGCGGAGTTCCAGGAGCGCCAGGCACAGAAGAAGAACGGCGGGTAGCAGGACATGTCACGGACACGGGCCGCGGTGCTGGGTTCTCCCATCGAGCACTCCCTCTCACCGGTACTGCACCGGGCGGCCTACCAGGAGCTCGGCCTCGACGACTGGTCCTACGACCGGTTCGAGATCGACGAGGCCGCGCTCCCCGGGTTCGTGGCGGCCCTGGGCCCCGAGTGGGCCGGCTTCTCCCTGACCATGCCGCTCAAGCGGGCGGTGATCCCGCTGCTGGACGAGATAAGCGACACCGCCGCCGCGGTCGAGGCGGTCAACACCCTGGTCCTCACCGAGGACGGCCGCCGCATCGGCGACAACACCGACATCCCGGGGATCGTCGCCGCCCTGCACGAGCGCGGCGTCGGCACGGTGCCCGCCGCCGCCGTCCTCGGGGCCGGGGCCACCGCCTCCTCGGCACTGGCGGCCCTCGCGCGGGTCTGCACCGGCGAGATCACCGCCTACGTCCGCTCCCAGGCCCGCGCCGACGAGATGCGCCGCTGGGGCGAGCGGCTCGGCGTGGACGTGCGCACGGCCGACTGGGCGCGGGCCGCCGACGCCCTCCGGGCCCCGCTGGTGATCGCCACCACCCCGGCGGGGGCCACCGACGAACTGGCCGCCGCCGTCCCCGCGGCCCCGGGCGCCCTCTTCGACGTCCTGTACGACCCCTGGCCCACCGCCCTGGCCGCCGCCTGGTCCGAGCGCGGCGGCACCCTGCTCGGGGGCCTCGACCTGCTCGTGCACCAGGCCGTACTCCAGGTCGAG
This sequence comes from Streptomyces sp. NPDC032091, assembly GCF_055580265.1. NCBI lineage: Bacteria > Bacillati > Actinomycetota > Actinomycetes > Kitasatosporales > Streptomycetaceae > Streptomyces > Streptomyces sp. NPDC032091. Next base: position 11,549 of record NZ_JBVILR010000020.1, read on the forward strand.
CGGATGACCGGCCGCACCCCGGCGCCGCTGGCGGCCATGCGGGCCGCGGGCGAGCGGGCGCTGGCCTCGCGTTAGGCTTCCCACCGGGGATTTTCCGGAACAAAGGGGGGCGCATGGGCACGCACACGGCCGGTCAGATCCTGGCGTCGAAGTGGGACGCGGGCTACGCCGTCGTGGTGTTCGTCCGGGTGCTCCTGGGCAGCCTGCCCGCCTGGGCGAAGTGGATCATCGGCGCGCTCGTGGCCGTCGCCCTCGTCCTGGAGGGCCACCGGTGGTGGCGCCGGCGTGGGACGGCCGTCCGATAGCTGGACCGGATCACGGGGAACCCCCTGGGACGTGGGAGGATTCGGGTACCGGCGGTACCGGTCCTGCGCACCGGACCCGCCGTGGCAGTGCCGGACGCGAGCATGAGGAGCATCGTTGAGCAGGTTGCGTTGGCTGACCGCAGGAGAGTCGCACGGACCGGCCCTGGTGGCGACGCTGGAGGGTCTTCCCGCCGGCGTCCCGGTGACCACCGAGCTGGTGGCCGACCACCTGGCCCGGCGCCGGCTCGGCTATGGACGCGGTGCCCGGATGAAGTTCGAGCAGGACGAGGTCACCTTCCTCGGCGGCGTCCGCCACGGGCTGTCCCAGGGCTCCCCGATCGCCGTGATGATCGGCAACACCGAGTGGCCCAAGTGGGAGACGGTCATGTCGGCCGACCCGGTCGACCCCTCGCTGCTCAAGGACACCGGCCGCAACGCGCCGCTGACCCGCCCCCGCCCCGGCCACGCCGACCTCGCGGGCATGCAGAAGTACGGCTTCGACGAGGCCCGGCCGATCCTGGAGCGCGCCAGCGCCCGTGAGACCGCCGCCCGCGTCGCCCTCGGCGCCGTCGCCCGCTCCTTCATCAAGGAGGTCGCGGGCATCGAGATCGTCTCGCACGTGGTGGAACTGGCCTCGGCCAAGGCCCCCTACGGCGTCTACCCGACCCCCGCCGACGTCGAGAAGCTCGACGCCGACCCGGTGCGCTGCCTCGACGCCGACGCGTCGAAGGCGATGGTCGCGGAGATCGACCAGGCCCACAAGGACGGCGACACCCTCGGCGGCGTCGTCGAGGTCCTCGCCTACGGCGTGCCCGTCGGCCTCGGCTCCCACGTCCACTGGGACCGCCGCCTCGACGCCCGCCTCGCCGCGGCGCTCATGGGCATCCAGGCCATCAAGGGCGTCGAGGTCGGCGACGGCTTCGAGCTGGCCCGCGTGCCCGGCTCCCAGGCCCACGACGAGATCGTCTCCACCCCCGAGGGCATCAAGCGCACCTCCGGCCGCTCCGGCGGCACCGAGGGCGGCCTGACCACCGGCGAGCTGCTGCGCGTCCGCGCCGCGATGAAGCCCATCGCGACCGTGCCGCGGGCCCTGGCCACCGTCGACGTGGCCACCGGCGAGGCGGCGGTGGCGCACCACCAGCGCTCCGACGTCTGCGCCGTGCCCGCCGCGGGCATCGTCGCCGAGGCCATGGTCGCGCTCGTCCTGGCCGACGCGGTCGTCGAGAAGTTCGGCGGCGACTCCGTCGCCGAGACTCGCCGCAACGTGCGGTCCTACCTCGACCACCTGCAGATCCGGTGACCGCCGGACCGCTCGTCGTCCTCGTCGGCCCCATGGGGTGCGGCAAGTCCACGGTGGGAGCGCTGCTCGCCGAGCGGCTCGGCGTCTCCTACCGGGACACGGACGCCGACATCGTCGCGGCGCAGGGCCGCGAGATCTCCGACATCTTCGTCGACGAGGGCGAGCCCCACTTCCGTGAGCTGGAGCGGCAGGCGGTCGCCACCGCCGTCGCCGGGCACACGGGGGTCCTCGCCCTCGGCGGCGGCGCCGTCCTCGACGCGGACACCCGGGCCCTGCTGGCCGGGCTGCCCGTCGCCTACCTGTCGATGGACGTCGAGGAGGCCGTGCGCCGCGTCGGCCTCGGCGCGGCCCGCCCGCTGCTGGCCGTCAACCCGCGCCGGCAGTGGCGCGAGCTGATGGAGGCCCGGCGGCACCTGTACACCGAAGTCGCGCGCGTCGTGGTGGCCACGGACGAGCGCACCCCCGAAGAGGTCGCCCAGGCGGTCCTCGACGCTCTGGAGTTGAAGGACGTATGACAGACCAGGTGACGCGCATCCAGGTCGGCGCCAGCGCCGGGTACGACGCGTACGACGTGCTGGTCGGCCGGCAGCTGCTCGGCGAGCTGGGCGGCCTCATCGGCACCCGCGCCCAGCGGGTCGCCGTGATCCACCCCGAGGCCCTCGCCGAGACCGGCGAGGCGCTGCGCGCGGACCTGGCCGAGCAGGGCTACGAGGCCATCGCCATCCAGGTGCCCAACGCGGAGGAGGCCAAGACCGTCGAGGTGGCGGCCTACTGCTGGAAGGCGCTCGGCCAGTCCAACTTCACCCGCACCGACGTGATCGTCGGCGTGGGCGGCGGCGCCACCACCGACCTGGCGGGCTTCGTCGCCGCCAGCTGGCTGCGCGGGGTGCGCTGGATCGCGGTCCCCACCACCGTCCTGGCCATGGTGGACGCGGCCGTCGGCGGCAAGACCGGCATCAACACCGCCGAGGGCAAGAACCTCGTCGGCGCCTTCCACCCGCCGGCCGGCGTGCTCTGCGACCTCGCGGCGCTGGATTCGCTGCCCGTCCACGACTACGTCAGCGGTCTCGCCGAGGTCATCAAGGCCGGTTTCATCGCCGACCCGGTGATCCTCGACCTGATCGAGGCCGACCCGCAGGGCGCGCGCACCCCCGAGGGGCCGCACACCGCCGAGCTGATCGTCCGCTCCATCCGGGTCAAGGCCGAGGTGGTCTCCGGCGACCTCAAGGAGTCGGGCCTGCGCGAGGTCCTCAACTACGGCCACACCCTCGCCCACGCCATCGAGAAGAACGAGCGCTACAAGTGGCGCCACGGCGCGGCGGTCTCCGTCGGCATGGTCTTCGCCGCCGAGCTCGGCCGCCTCGCCGGCCGGCTGGACGACGCCACGGCCGACCGGCACCGCCAGGTCCTCGCCGCCGTCGGCCTGCCGCTGACCTACCGCGGCGACCAGTGGCCCAAGCTGCTCCAGACCATGCAGGTCGACAAGAAGTCGCGCGGCAGCCTGCTGCGCTTCGTCGTGCTCGACGGGCTCGCCAAGCCGACCGTCCTGGAGGGCCCCGACCCGGCCCACCTGATCGCCGCCTACGGCGAGGTGTCGGCGTGAGCCGCCCCGTCCTGGTGCTGAACGGCCCGAACCTGGGCCGGCTCGGCTCCCGCGAGCCCGACGTCTACGGGGCCACCTCGTACGCCGGCCTGGTCGAGAGCTGCCGCACCCTGGGCGCCGAACTCGGCTTCGACGTCGAGGTCCGCGAGACCAACGACGAGGGCGAGCTCGTGCGCTGGCTGCACGAGGCGGCGGACGGGAAGATCCCGGTCGTGATCAACCCGGGCGCCTTCACGCACTACTCGTACGCCATGCGGGACGCGGCGGCCCAGCGCACCGCCCCGCTGATCGAGGTGCACATCTCCAACCCGTACGCCCGGGAGGAGTTCCGGCACACCTCGGTCATCGCGGCCGTGGCCACCGGCACCGTCGCGGGCTTCGGCCTGGGCTCCTACCGGCTGGCGCTGCGCGCGCTGGCCGAAGAGGTCACGGGCTGAGATAACGTTCACGCATCAGTCGCCTGAACGAGACGGAGTGGCGAGGATGCAGCACGGAGTGGAGGGCTGGGGTCCGCCGGGACAGCACCCGGCGGCGCCCCCGCCACCGCCCATACCCCCCGCGCAGGGCTGGCCGGCACCCCCGGTACCCGAGGCGACGGGGCACATCCCGCTGCCCCCCGCCGTGCCCGCCCCGCCCGCTCCCCCCGCCGGGGGGACGGGCGGCGCCGTGCTCGCCGTCCTGCTCATCGGCCCCGCCGGCGCCGGCAAGACCACCGTGGCCCGCCACTGGGCGCAGACCCGCCCGGTGCCGACCGCGCACATCAGCCTCGACGACGTCCGCGAATGGGTCCGCTCGGGCTTCGCGGACCCGCAGTCCGGCTGGAACGACCACTCCGAGGCCCAGTACCGCCTCGCCCGCCGCACCTGCGGCTTCGCCGCCCGCAACTTCCTGGCCAACGGCATCTCCTGCATCCTCGACGACGCCGTCTTCCCCGACCGGCCCGTCGTCGGGCTCGGCGGCTGGAAGCGCCACGTGGGGCCCGCCCTCCTCCCGGTCGTCCTGCTCCCCGGCCTGGAGATCGTCCTGGACCGCAACGCCGCCCGCTCCGGCAACCGGCGCCTGTCCGACGAGGAAGTCGCCCGCATCCATGGCCGGATGGCCGGCTGGTACGGCTCCGGCCTGCCGATCATCGACAACTCCCACCTCGACGTGGAAGGCACCGCGCGCGCCCTGGACGACGCCCTCGCCCGCGCCCTGGCGAGCCCGCCGCGCTGGTAGCGGCGCGGCGAGGACCGGCGCGAGGGCCCGTCCGGACGCGCTCGCCGGGCCGGATGCGCGGGGCGCTCGTAGGCTCGAAGACATGTCAGACGTGTACGCGGCCCGCAGGGGCCTGCTCCGCGAGCGCTGCGCCGCCGCGGGCAACTCCGCCGCTCTGATCACGCGTCCGGCGAACGTCCGCTACCTCGCCGGGGCGTCCCCGCTGGGCGCCGTCCTGCTGGTCGGGCCCGCCGACGACGAACTGTTCTGCGCCGCCGCCCCCAGCGGCGAGGCCGACGAGGGCCGGCTGGACGAGGGGCTGACGGTCAGCCTGCTGGGCGGCCCCGGGGCCGATCCGGCGGTGGCCGCGGCCGACCGGGCCGCCGCCGCACGGGCGGACTCCCTCGCCGTCGAGGAGCACCACCTCACCGTCGCCCGGCACCGCGCCGTGAGCTCCGTCGCGCCCCGGCTGCGGCTGGCCGACCTGGGCACCGCCGTGGAGCAGCAGCGGCTGGTCAAGGACGAGGAGGAGATCGCCTGCCTGCGCATCGCCGCCGAGATCGCCGACCAGGCCCTCGGCGAGCTGCTGGAGTCCATCCTGGTCGGGCGCACCGAACGCCACCTGGCCCTGGAACTGGAGCGCAGGCTCGTCGACCACGGCGCGGACGGCCCGGCCTTCCCGACCTCCGTCGGCACCGGCCCGCACTCCGGCCGCTCCCGGCACCGGCCCTCGGACCGGCGGGTGGAGGAGGGCGACTTCCTGTCCGTCTGCCTCGGGGCGAACTACCGGGGCTACCGCTGCGAGATCGGCCGCACCTTCGTGATCGGCACCACCCCCGCGGACTGGCAGATCGAGCTGTACGACCTCGTCTTCGCCGCCCAGCGGGCCGGCCGGGAGGCACTGGTGCCCGGGGCGGCGTACCGCGACGTGGACCACGCGGCCCGGTCCGTCCTGGACTCGGCGGGGCACGGCGAGGCCCTCGCCGGGTGCATGGGACACGGGGTCGGGCTCGAAATCGACGAGGACCCGCAGCTTGCACCTACGGCAATGGGTAAACTGGACGCTTGCGTGCCGGTCACCGTCGAACCGGGGGTTCACCTCCCCGGCCGGGGAGGTGTCCGGATCGATGACACGCTCGTCGTGCGCCCCGAGGCGGACGGCGGTCCCGAGCTACTCACCATTACGACCAAGGAGCTGCTCGCACTGTAGTCCGCCGCGGCGGGCCGAGTGCGCCTCCCTGGTCTTCCAGTGCAGGAGATTCCGCAACCGTGGCTTCCACGAACGACCTCAAGAACGGCATGGTGCTCAAGCTCGACGGTGACCAGCTCTGGTCCGTCGTCGAGTTCCAGCACGTCAAGCCCGGCAAGGGCCCGGCCTTCGTGCGCACCAAGCTCAAGCACGTGCTCTCCGGCAAGGTCGTCGACAAGACCTTCAACGCCGGCACGAAGGTCGAGACCGCCACGATCGACCGCCGTGACATGCAGTTCTCGTACATGGACGGCGACTACTTCGTCTTCATGGACATGCAGACCTACGACCAGCTGATGGTCTCGCGCGCCGCCGTCGGCGACGCCGCCAACTTCCTCATCGAGGGCTTCACCGCCTCCGTGGCCCAGCACGAGGGCGAGGTGCTCTACGTCGAGCTCCCGGCCGCCGTCGAGCTGACGATCGAGCACACCGACCCGGGCGTCCAGGGCGACCGCTCCACCGGCGGCACCAAGCCCGCCAAGCTGGAGACCGGCCACGAGATCCAGGTCCCGCTCTTCGTCACCACCGGCGAGAAGATCAAGGTCGACACCCGCACCAGCGCCTACCTCGGCCGGGTGAACAGCTAACCGTGGCTGCCCGGAGCAACGCGCGCAAGCGCGCCTTCCAGATCCTCTTCGAGGCCGACCAGCGCGACGTCCCCGTGCGCGAGGTCCTCGCGGACTGGATCCGCCACGCGAACGCGGACGTCCGGCAGCCGCCGGTCAACGCCTTCACGATGGACCTCGTCGAGGGGTACGCCGAGAAGGTGAACCGCATCGACGACCTGATCGTCACCTACGCCGTGGACTGGGAGCTCGACCGCATGCCGGTCGCCGACCGGAACATCCTGCGACTGGGCGCCTACGAGCTGATCTGGGTCGACGAGACCCCGGACGCCGTGGCGATCGACGAGGCGGTGCAGCTGGCGAAGGAGTTCTCCACGGACGACTCGCCGGCGTTCGTCAACGGCCTGCTGGCCCGCTTCAAGGACCTGAAGCCGAGCCTGCGCCGCGGCGAAGGCTGACGAGCGCACCGCGCACACACGGAAGGGCCCGCGACGTCCGCGTCGCGGGCCCTTCCGTGTGCCCGCCGGGTGCGGGCGCACGCAAAACCGGCGGGTGCCGGGACCCCCGAGGGGGTCCCGGCACCCGCCGGTACGTTTCTGCTGGTGGCCGGCCCCGGCCGGGGGACGGGACTAGATGTCCTCGTGGGCCACGGCGCGGCGCGCGTCGGCGTCCAGGACGCCCCAGCTGATCAGCTGCTCGGTCAGGACCGAGGGGGACTGGTCGTAGATGACGGCCAGGGTGCGCAGGTCGTCCTGGCGGATCGACAGCACCTTGCCGTTGTAGTCGCCGCGCTGGCTCTGGATGGTGGCGGCGTAGCGCTGGAGCGGGCCGGCCTTCTCGGCGGGGACGCCCGCCAGGCGCTCCAGGTCGAGGCGCAGCTTCGGCGGCGGCTCGGCGGCACCGCCGGGGGTCGTGCCAGGCAGCAGTTCCTGGACCGGAACCCCGTAGAAGTCCGCCAGCTCGGCGAGGCGCTGGACCGTCACGGCGCGGTCCCCGCGCTCGTACGAACCGACCACCACGGCCTTCCAACGGCCCTGGGACTTCTCCTCGACACCGTGGAGGGAGAGGCCCTGCTGGGTGCGGATGGCGCGGAGCTTGGCCCCGAGCTGTTTGGCGTATTCGCTGGACATAACGCTCCCGGACGCTGTGACGTGCGGCTCCGCCGCGCGGCTGGTAACTCACTGTGAGGTTACGCAGCGTTACGTGGATGCGTCAAGCCGAATGGTCATCGACCCCTTCGTACGAGGGGAGCGCACGGGCCGGTGCGCGGGCCGCCGCGCGGCCCTGGTACCGTGGACGGCGTACATCAGACGTCCTTTAAGGTCCGTCCCGTGAGGCGGAGAAGGAGGTCCTTTTCATGGACAGCCAGGTTTCCCCGGTCTCTCCCGACGAAGTGATGCGCCCCGTGCTGGAGGCGCAGGACATCGTCCGGGTCCTGACCCGCATCGCCCACGAGATCGTCGAACGCGCCAAGGGCGCCGACGACGTGGTGCTCCTCGGCATCCCCACCCGCGGTGTTCACCTCGCCCGCCGGCTGGCCGCCAAGCTGGAGGAGATCACCGGAACCAAGATCCCGGTCGGATCCCTCGACATCACCATGTACCGCGACGACCTGCGGATGAAGCCGGCCCGGGCCATCGGCCGCACCGAGATCCCCGGCGACGACATCGACGGCCGTCTCGTGGTCCTCGTCGACGACGTGCTCTTCTCCGGCCGCACCATCCGTGCCGCCCTCGACGCGCTCGGCGACCTCGGCCGCCCCCGCGCCGTCCAGCTCGCGGTCCTCGTCGACCGCGGCCACCGTGAACTTCCGATCCGCGCCGACTACGTGGGCAAGAACCTGCCCACCTCGCTGCGGGAGACCGTCAAGGTCCAGCTCCAGGAGGAGGACGGCCGCGACGCCGTACTGCTCGGCCAGCGGACCGTCCAGGCAGCAGCGCAGTAGCCCACCCCGGTACCGGGCCCCGCGACGGGGTCCGTGCCCCGGCCTGCCCTGCCCGCACCACCGTCAGCCCCGCCTGCCTGCCCTCCCGACTTACGGAGCACCCAGATGAAGCGCCACCTCATCTCGGCCGCCGACCTCACGCGCGACGACGCCGTCCTCATCCTCGACACCGCCGAGGAGATGGCCCGCGTCGCCGACCGGCCGATAAAGAAGCTGCCCACCCTGCGCGGCCGAACCATCTGCAACCTGTTCTTCGAGGACTCGACCCGCACCCGGATCTCCTTCGAAGCTGCCGAGAAGCGCCTCTCCGCCGACGTCATCAACTTCGCCGCCAAGGGCTCCAGCGTCTCCAAGGGCGAGTCCCTCAAGGACACGGCCCAGACCCTGGAGGCCATGGGCGTCGACGCGGTCGTCATCCGCCACCACGCCTCCGGCGCCCCCTACCGGCTCGCCAACTCCGGCTGGATCGACGCACCGGTGATCAACGCCGGCGACGGCACCCACCAGCACCCCACCCAGGCCCTGCTCGACGCCTTCACCATGCGCCGCCGCCTGGTCGGCCGGGACGCCGGTCTCGGCAAGGGCCTCGACGGCCGCCGGATCACCATCGTCGGCGACGTCCTGCACAGCCGCGTGGCCCGCTCCAACGTCGACCTGCTGCACACCCTCGGCGCCGAGGTGACCCTGGTGGCCCCGCCCACCCTGGTGCCGGTGGGCGTAGAGAACTGGCCCTGCGAGATCTCGTACAGCCTGGACGACGTGCTGCCGAAGTCCGACGCGGTCATGATGCTGCGCGTCCAGCGCGAGCGGATGAACGCCGCGTTCTTCCCGACCGAGCGCGAGTACTCCCGCCGCTACGGTCTGGACGCCGGCCGCATGGCCCGGATGCCCGAGCACGCCATCGTGATGCACCCCGGCCCCATGGTCCGCGGCATGGAGATCACCGCCGAGGTCGCCGACTCCGACCGCTGCACGGTCGTCGAGCAGGTCGCCAACGGCGTCTCCATCCGGATGGCCGTCCTGTACCTGCTGCTCGGAGGCTCCGAGCCCGCCGTCACCACCGCCCGCACCGAGGAGAACAAGTAACCATGAGCAAGATCCTTATCCGCGGTGCGCAGGTCCTCGGCGGCGAGGCCCAGGACGTCCTGATCGACGGCGAGACCATCGCCGAGGTCGGCCCGGACCTGTCCGCCGAGGGCGCGACCGTCATCGAGGCCGCCGGCCAGATCCTCCTCCCGGGCCTCGTCGACCTCCACACCCACCTGCGCGAGCCCGGCCGCGAGGACTCCGAGACCGTCCTCACCGGCACCCGCGCCGCCGCCTCCGGCGGCTACACCGCCGTCTTCGCCATGGCCAACACCTTCCCGGTCGCCGACACCGCCGGCGTCGTCGAGCAGGTCTGGCGCCTGGGCAAGGAGTCCGGCTACTGCGACGTGCAGCCCATCGGCGCCGTCACCGTCGGCCTGGAGGGCAAGAAGCTCTCCGAGCTGGGCGCCATGCACGAGTCCGCCGCCCGCGTCACCGTCTTCTCCGACGACGGCAAGTGCGTGGACGACGCCGTGATCATGCGCCGCGCCCTGGAGTACGTGAAGGCCTTCGGCGGCGTCGTCGCCCAGCACGCCCAGGAGCCCCGCCTCACCGAGGGCGCCCAGATGAACGAGGGCACCGTCTCCGCGGAGCTGGGCCTGGGCGGCTGGCCGGCCGTCGCCGAGGAGTCGATCATCGCCCGCGACGTCCTGCTCGCCGAGCACGTCGGCTCCCGCGTGCACATCTGCCACCTCTCCACCGCCGGCTCCGTCGAGATCGTCCGCTGGGCCAAGTCCCGCGGCATCGACGTCACCGCCGAGGTCACCCCGCACCACCTGCTCCTCACCGACGAGCTGGTGCGCTCGTACAACCCGGTCTACAAGGTCAACCCGCCGCTGCGCACCGAGCGCGACGTGATGGCCCTGCGCGAGGCGCTCGCCGACGGCACGATCGACATCGTCGCCACCGACCACGCCCCGCACCCGCACGAGGACAAGGACTGCGAGTGGGCCGCCGCCGCCATGGGCATGGTGGGCCTGGAGACCGCGCTCTCCGTCGTCCAGCAGACGATGGTGGAGACCGGGATGCTGGACTGGGCCGGCGTCGCCGAGCGCATGTCCTTCGCGCCCGCCCGCATCGGCGGCCTGTCCCACCAGCACGGCCGGCCCGTCTCGGCAGGTGAACCCGCGAACCTGACCTTGGTCGATACCTCGTACCGTGGTGTCGTGGACCCCGCACACTTCGCCTCCCGCAGCCGCAACACGCCCTACGAGGGCCGCGAGCTGCCGGGGCGCGTCACTCACACCTTCCTGCGGGGCCGGGCAACGGTCGTGGACGGGAAACTCGCGTGACACCTGCAGTGATCCAACTGGCCGCCGAGGCCGCCGAACGACAGTCGGCGGAGGTGACGGACTGGGGCGCCCGCATCGCGTGGGTGATCGGTCTGCTCGTCTTCATCGCCTTCGTCTACTGGCTGATGCGGCAAGGCTGGAAATGGCGCGGCACCCTGCAGAACGACCTGCCGGAACTGCCCGCCGCCCCCGGCGGCCTCCCCGAGCACCGGCTGGCCCTGACCGGCCGGTACCACGGGTCCACCACCGCCGGGCAGTGGCTCGACCGGATCGTCGCCCACGGTCTGGGAGTGCGCAGCCGCGTGGAGCTCACCCTCACCGACGTGGGGCTCGACGTGGTCCGTCCGGGTGCCACCGACTTCTTCGTACCGGCCGCGCAGCTGCGCGGCGCCCGCCTCGACAAGGGAATCGCGGGCAAGGTACTCACCGAGGGCGGTCTGCTCGTCGTCACCTGGGCGCACGGCGACAAGCTGATCGACTCCGGATTCCGCTCCGACCGCGCGGCCGAACACGCCGCCTGGGTCGAGGCCATCAACTCCATGAACCAATCCATCACGACGGAAGGCGCCGAACGATGACGACCTCCACCAGGGGAGCAGCCAAAGCTCCCGCCGTACTCGTCCTGGAGGACGGCCGGATCTTCCGCGGCCGCGCCTACGGCGCAGTGGGGGAGACCTTCGGCGAGGCCGTGTTCTCCACCGGCATGACCGGCTACCAGGAGACCCTCACCGACCCGTCGTACCACCGGCAGGTCGTCGTGATGACCGCCCCCCACGTGGGCAACACCGGCGTCAACGACGAGGACCCCGAGTCCTCCCGCATCTGGGTCTCCGGCTACGTCGTGCGCGACCCCGCGCGCGTCCCGTCCAACTGGCGCTCGCAGCGCTCGCTGGACGAGGAGCTCGTCAAGCAGGGCGTCGTGGGCATCAGCGGCATCGACACCCGCGCCCTGACCCGCCACCTGCGTGAGAGCGGCGCCATGCGCGTCGGCATCTTCTCCGGCGAGGCCGTCGCCGACGACGCGGCCCTGCTCGCGAAGGTCAAGGCGCAGCCGCAGATGAAGGGCGCGAACCTCTCCGCCGAGGTCGCCACCAAGGAGGCGTACGTCGTCCCCGCGATCGGCGAGAAGCGCTTCACCGTCGCCGCCGTCGACCTCGGCATCAAGGGCATGACCCCGCACCGGATGGCCGAGCGCGGCATCGAGGTCCACGTGCTGCCCGCCACCGCCACCGTCGAGGACGTGTACGCGGTCAACCCGGACGGCGTGTTCTTCTCCAACGGCCCGGGCGACCCGGCCACCGCCGACGGCCCCGTCGCCGTCATGCAGGGCGTCCTGGAGCGCAGGACCCCGCTCTTCGGCATCTGCTTCGGCAACCAGATCCTGGGCCGCGCGCTCGGCTTCGGCACCTACAAGCTGAAGTACGGCCACCGCGGCATCAACCAGCCGGTCCAGGACCGCACCACCGGCAAGGTCGAGGTCACCGCGCACAACCACGGCTTCGCCGTCGACGCGCCCCTCGACAAGGTCTCCGAGACCCCCTTCGGCCGCGCCGAGGTCTCCCACGTCTGCCTGAACGACAACGTCGTCGAAGGCCTCCAGCTGCTCGACCAGCCGGCCTTCAGCGTCCAGTACCACCCCGAAGCGGCCGCCGGCCCGCACGACGCCGCGTACCTCTTCGACCGCTTCGTCAGCCTTATGGAGGCCGAGCGTGCCTAAGCGCACCGATATCCAGTCCGTCCTGGTCATCGGCTCCGGCCCGATCGTCATCGGCCAGGCCGCCGAGTTCGACTACTCCGGCACCCAGGCCTGCCGCATCCTCAAGGCCGAGGGCCTGCGGGTCATCCTGGTGAACTCCAACCCCGCGACGATCATGACCGACCCGGAGATCGCCGACGCCACGTACGTCGAGCCGATCACCCCCGAGTTCGTCGAGAAGATCATCGCCAAGGAGCGCCCCGACGCGCTCCTGCCCACCCTCGGCGGCCAGACGGCCCTCAACACGGCCATCTCCATGCACGAGCAGGGCGTGCTGGAGAAGTACGGCGTCGAGCTCATCGGTGCCAACGTCGAGGCCATCAACAAGGGCGAGGACCGCGACCTCTTCAAGGGCGTCGTCGAGGCCGTCAAGGCCAAGATCGGCCACGGCGAGTCCGCCCGCTCGGTCATCTGCCACTCGATGGACGACGTCATCAAGGGCGTCGACACCCTCGGCGGCTACCCCGTCGTCGTCCGCCCCTCCTTCACCATGGGCGGCGCCGGCTCCGGCTTCGCCCACGACGAGGAAGAGCTGCGCCGCATCGCCGGCCAGGGCCTCACGCTCTCCCCGACCACCGAGGTGCTCCTGGAGGAGTCCATCCTCGGCTGGAAGGAGTACGAGCTGGAGCTGATGCGCGACACCAAGGACAACGTGGTCGTCGTCTGCTCCATCGAGAACTTCGACCCGATGGGCGTCCACACCGGCGACTCCATCACCGTCGCCCCGGCGATGACCCTCACCGACCGCGAGTACCAGCGGCTGCGCGACATCGGCATCGCGATCATCCGCGAGGTCGGCGTCGACACCGGCGGCTGCAACATCCAGTTCGCGATCAACCCGGACGACGGCCGCGTCATCGTCATCGAGATGAACCCGCGCGTCTCCCGTTCGTCGGCGCTCGCGTCGAAGGCCACCGGCTTCCCGATCGCCAAGATCGCCGCCAAGCTGGCCATCGGCTACACGCTGGACGAGGTCCCCAACGACATCACCGAGAAGACGCCGGCCTCCTTCGAGCCGACCCTCGACTACGTCGTCGTCAAGGCCCCGCGCTTCGCCTTCGAGAAGTTCCCGGCCGCCGACGCCACCCTCACCACCACCATGAAGTCGGTGGGCGAGGCCATGGCCATCGGCCGCAACTTCACCGAGGCCCTCCAGAAGGCCCTGCGCTCCCTGGAGAAGAAGGGCTCGCAGTTCACCTTCGTCGGCGAGCCCGGCGACAAGGCGGAGCTGCTGCGCGTCGCGGTCCGCCCGACCGACGGCCGCATCAACACCGTCATGCAGGCCATCCGCGCCGGCGCCACCCAGGAGGAGGTGTTCGAGGCCACGAAGATCGACCCGTGGTTCGTCGACCAGCTCTTCCTGATCAAGGAGATCGCCGACGATCTGGCCGCCGTCGAGAAGCTGGAGCCCGAGCTCCTCGCCGAGGCCAAGCGCCACGGCTTCTCCGACGCCCAGATCGCCGAGATCCGCGGTCTGCGCGAGGACGTCGTCCGCGAGGTCCGCCACGCCCTCGGCGTCCGCCCGGTCTACAAGACGGTCGACACCTGTGCCGCCGAGTTCGCCGCGAAGACCCCGTACTTCTACTCGTCCTACGACGAGGAGTCCGAGGTCGCCCCGCGCACCAAGCCCGCGGTGATCATCCTGGGCTCCGGCCCGAACCGCATCGGCCAGGGCATCGAGTTCGACTACTCCTGCGTCCACGCCTCCTTCGCCCTCAGCGACGCCGGCTACGAGACCGTGATGGTCAACTGCAACCCCGAGACCGTCTCGACGGACTACGACACCTCCGACCGCCTGTACTTCGAGCCCCTGACGCTCGAAGACGTGCTGGAGATCGTCCACGCCGAATCGCTCGCCGGCCCCATCGCCGGCGTCGTCGTCCAGCTCGGCGGCCAGACCCCCCTCGGTCTCGCCCAGGCGCTCAAGGACAACGGCGTCCCGGTCGTCGGCACCTCGCCCGAGGCCATCCACGCCGCCGAGGACCGCGGCGCCTTCGGCCGGGTCCTGGCCGAGGCCGGCCTGCCCGCCCCCAAGCACGGCACCGCCACCACCTTCGCGGGCGCGAAGGCGATCGCCGACGAGATCGGCTACCCGGTCCTCGTCCGCCCGTCCTACGTGCTCGGCGGCCGCGGCATGGAGATCGTCTACGACGAGACCCGCCTGGAGTCGTACATCGCGGAGTCGACCGAGATCTCCCCGACCCGCCCCGTGCTGGTCGACCGGTTCCTCGACGACGCCATCGAGATCGACGTGGACGCCCTCTACGACGGCGAGGAGCTGTACCTCGGCGGCGTCATGGAGCACATCGAGGAAGCCGGCATCCACTCCGGCGACTCGGCCTGCGCCCTGCCCCCGATCACCCTCGGCGGCTACGACATCAAGCGCCTGCGCGCTTCCACCGAGGCCATCGCCAAGGGCGTCGGCGTCCGCGGCCTGATCAACATCCAGTTCGCGATGGCCGGCGACATCCTCTACGTCCTGGAGGCCAACCCGCGCGCCTCCCGGACCGTGCCCTTCACCTCGAAGGCCACCGCCGTCCCGCTCGCGAAGGCCGCCGCCCGCATCGGTCTCGGCGCCACCATCGCCGAGCTGCGCGCCGAGGGCATGCTCCCCAAGGAGGGCGACGGGGGCACCCTGCCGCTGGACGCGCCGATCTCCGTCAAGGAGGCCGTCATGCCGTGGTCGCGCTTCCGCGACATCCACGGCCGCGGCGTCGACACCGTCCTCGGCCCGGAGATGCGCTCCACCGGCGAGGTCATGGGCATCGACTCGGTCTTCGGCACGGCGTACGCCAAGTCCCAGGCCGGCGCCTACGGCCCGCTGCCCACCAAGGGCCGCGCCTTCATCTCGGTCGCCAACCGCGACAAGCGCTCGATGGTCTTCCCGGCCCGCGAGCTCGTCGCCCACGGCTTCGAGCTGCTGGCCACCTCCGGCACCGCCGAGGTCCTCAAGCGCAACGGCATCAACGCCACCGTGGTGCGCAAGCTCAGCGAGGGCGAGGGCCCGAACGGCGAGAAGACCGTCGTCCAGCTCATCCACGACGGCCAGGTCGACCTGATCGTCAACACCCCGTACGGCACCGGCGGCCGCCTCGACGGCTACGAGATCCGTACGGCGGCCGTGGCGCGCGGCGTCCCGTGCCTGACGACCGTCCAGGCGCTCGCCGCCGCCGTCCAGGGCATCGACGCGCTGGGCCGCGGCGAGGTGGGCGTGCGCTCCCTCCAGGAGCACGCGGAGCACCTGAACGCCTCCCGCGACTAGCAGCCCGTAAGCGAGAGGGGGACACCGGACGCGCGATCCGCGCCGGGTGTCCCCCTCTTCGTGAGCGCAGAAGGGACTTTTCGGACGATGTACAAACTGTTCTTCAACCTGGTCTTCAAGCGGATGGACCCCGAGCAGGCCCACTACACGGCCTTCCGCTGGATCCGCCTCGCCGCCCGCACCCCGGTGCTGCGCACCTTCGTCGCGGCCGCCCTGGCCCCCCGCTACGAGGGCCTGCGCACCGAGGCCCTGGGCCTGCGCATGCACGGCCCCTTCGGGCTCGCGGCCGGCTTCGACAAGAACGCCGTCGCCATCGACGGCATGGCCATGCTCGGCTTCGACCACGTCGAGATCGGCACGGTCACCGGCCAGGCCCAGCCCGGCAACCCCAAGAAGCGGCTCTTCCGCCTGGTCCCCGACCGCGCGCTGATCAACCGCATGGGCTTCAACAACGAGGGCTCCGAGGCCGTCGCGGCCCGCCTGGCGGCCCGCAACCCGGTCTTCAAGACGGTGGTCGGCGTCAACATCGGCAAGACCAAGGTGGTGGCGGAGGCCGAGGCCGCCGCCGACTACGTCCTCTCCACCGAGCGCCTCGCCCGCCACGCGGACTACCTCGTCGTCAACGTCTCCTCGCCGAACACCCCGGGCCTGCGCAACCTCCAGGCCACCGAGTCGCTGCGCCCGCTGCTGACCGCCGTGCGCGAGGCCGCCGACCGCTCGGTCGCCGGCCGCCGCGTCCCGCTGCTGGTCAAGATCGCCCCGGACCTGGCCGACGAGGACGTGGACGCGGTCGCCGACCTCGCCCTGGAGCTGGGCCTGGACGGCATCATCGCCACCAACACCACCATCGCCCGCGAGGGCCTGGGCCTGAAGTCCGACCCGGCCCTGGTCAAGGAGACCGGCGGACTGTCCGGCGCCCCGGTCAAGGAGCGCTCCCTGGAGGTCCTGCGCCGCCTGTACGCGCGCGTGGGCGACCGGATCACCCTGGTGGGCGTCGGTGGCATCGAGAACGCCGAGGACGCCTGGCAGCGCATCCTGGCCGGCGCCACCCTGGTGCAGGGCTACAGCGCCTTCATCTACGAGGGCCCGTTCTACGCCCGCGCCATCCACAAGGGCCTCGCCGCACGCCTGGCCGCCAGCCCGTACGCGACCCTGGCCGAGGCCGTGGGCGCCGAGACCCGAAAGGCCGCCCAGTGACCTCCCAGACCCCCGTGAGCCCCTTCGGAGCCCGTCTGCGCGCCGCCATGGACGCGCGCGGCCCCCTCTGCGTCGGCATCGACCCGCACGCCGCCCTCCTGGACTCCTGGGGCCTGGCGGACGACATCGGGGGCCTGGAGCGGTTCTCCCGCACCGTCGTGGAGGCGCTCGCGGACTCGGTGGCGGTCTTCAAGCCGCAGGCCGCCTTCTTCGAGCGGTTCGGCTCGCGCGGCGTCGCGGTGCTGGAGCGGACCGTGGCCGACGCCCGGTCGGCCGGCACCCTGGTGGTCATGGACGCCAAGCGCGGCGACATCGGCTCCACCATGGCCGCGTACGCCTCCGCCTTCCTGGACCCGTCCTCCCCGCTGTTCTCGGACGCGCTGACGGTCTCCCCGTACCTGGGCTACGGCTCGCTGAAGCCGGCCGTGGACCTGGCGCGCGAGTCCGGCGCGGGCCTGTTCGTCCTGGCGCTGACCTCCAACCCGGAGGGCGCCGAGGTCCAGCGGGCGGTGCGCGAGGACGGCCGTTCGATCGGGGCCACCATGCTGGCGCACCTGGCGGCGGAGAACGCCGGTGCCGACCCGATGGGCTCCTTCGGCGCGGTGGTCGGCGCGACCCTCGGCGACCTGTCCTCCTTCGACCTGGACATCAACGGCCCGCTCCTGGCGCCCGGCATCGGCGCCCAGGGCGCGACCGCGGCCGACCTCCCCGCCGTCTTCGGCGCGGCCGTGGGCAACGTGGTCCCGAACGTCTCGCGGGGGGTCCTCAGGCACGGACCGGACACCTCCGCCCTGCGGGCCTCCGCGCAGCGGTTCGCGGACGAGATCCGGGGGGCCGTCGCGGCCTGACCGAGGGGGTGGCGGACCGGCGCGGAGCGCGGGCCGGGCACGGGCTGACGAAAATCGAACGTCTTTCCTCGGACAAAACCGGGGTAGTTTGTCCGAGATGTACGGTTCAGTGGAGGCTGACCAGGACTTTTCGTCCGTTCTCGCTGACTGGAGCGGCCTTGGCCGCTAGTCTCCGACCAGAGTGAACGCGCAGCGGACGAGTTCCACCGCTGTTCGGGAGCTCGCCCGGCGTGGTGCCCGAGGGCTCCCCGCCGGTCCGTATCCGACAGTTCGACATCCGAGGTGACGTAGGCGTGGCTCTTCCGCCCCTTACCCCTGAACAGCGCGCAGCAGCGCTCGAAAAGGCCGCCGCGGCTCGCCGGGAGCGGGCCGAGGTGAAGAATCGACTCAAGCACTCCGGCGCCTCCCTCCACGACGTCATCAAGACGGGTCAGGAGAACGACGTCATCGGCAAGATGAAGGTCTCCGCCCTTCTTGAGTCGCTGCCCGGCGTCGGCAAGGTCCGCGCCAAGCAGATCATGGAGCGCCTCGGCATCTCCGAGTCCCGGCGTGTCCGAGGTCTCGGTTCCAACCAGATCGCCTCTCTGGAGCGTGAGTTCGGCGGTAGCGGCGCCTGAGGCGTCGCCCGAAGTTCTCCCGGCGTTCTCAGGCAGTCCCGAGAACCTGGATAATCGCTTTATGGCAGCAGAGGTTCGTCCGCGGCTGACCGTGCTCTCCGGCCCCTCGGGGGTCGGCAAGAGCACGGTCGTCGCGCATATGCGCAAGGTCCACCCCGAGGTCTGGCTCTCGGTGTCGGCCACCACCCGCAAGCCGCGGCCCGGTGAGCGACACGGAGTCCAGTACTTCTTCGTCAACGACGACGAGTTCGACAAGCTGATCGCCAACGGCGAGCTGCTGGAGTGGGCCGAGTTCGCGGGCAACCGCTACGGCACACCGCGCGGCGCGGTACTGGAACGCCTCGACAACGGCGAACCGGTGCTCCTGGAGATCGACCTCCAGGGCGCGCGGCTCGTCCGCGAGTCGATGCCGGAGGCCCAGCTGGTCTTCCTGGCACCGCCGAGCTGGGACGAGCTGGTCCGCCGGCTCACCGGCCGCGGCACCGAGACCGCCGAGGTCATCGCGCGCCGGCTCGACACCGCCAAGGTCGAACTCGCTGCCGAGTCCGAGTTCGACACCACCCTGGTCAACACCTCCGTCGAGGACGTGGCGCGTGAGCTGCTAGCCTTGATGGAAGTTGTCTGATCTTTTATCCATCTTCGGAAGGTAGAGCGTGTCCTCTTCCATCACCGCGCCCGAGGGCATCATCAACCCGCCGATCGACGAGTTGCTTGAGGCCACGGACTCGAAGTACAGCCTCGTGATCTACGCGGCCAAGCGCGCGCGCCAGATCAACGCGTACTACTCGCAGCTCGGTGAGGGCCTGCTGGAGTACGTCGGCCCGCTGGTGGACACCCACGTCCACGAGAAGCCGCTCTCGATCGCCCTGCGCGAGATCAACGCGGGTCTGCTGACCTCCGAGGCCATCGAGGCCCCGGCCCAGTAGGGCACGACTTCGCACACCACAGGCCCGGCAGCACGACTGCCGGGCCTGTGGTGTGTCATAGGTACCGACGCAACCGATCACGGGAGAAGCAGTGGACAAGCCGAAGGTCGTGCTGGGGGTCAGCGGCGGGATCGCCGCCTACAAGGCGTGCGAGCTGCTGCGCCGGCTGACCGAGTCCGGGCACGAGGTGCGGGTGGTGCCCACGGCGGCGTCCCTGAACTTCGTCGGCGAGGCCACCTGGGCCGCGCTCTCCGGGAACCCGGCCTCCACACAGGTGTGGGAGAGCGTCGACGAGGTCCCCCACGTACGCATCGGCCAGAGCGCCGACCTCGTCGTCGTCGCCCCGGCCACCGCCGACATGCTGGCCAAGGCCGCCCACGGCCTGGCCGACGACCTCCTCACGAACACCCTGCTCACCGCCCGCTGCCCGGTCGTCTTCGCGCCCGCGATGCACACCGAGATGTGGGAGCACCCCGCCACCCAGGAGAACGTCGCCACGCTGCGCCGGCGCGGCGCCGTGGTCATCGAGCCCGCCGTCGGGCGCCTGACCGGCAAGGACACCGGCAAGGGCCGGCTGCCCGACCCGGAGGAGATCTTCGAGGTCTGCCGGGGCGTCCTGCGCCGCAGCGGTCCCGGCCGCGCGGCCGCCGCCGACCTGGCCGGACGGCACGTGGTCATCAGCGCCGGCGGCACCCGGGAGCCCCTGGACCCGGTCCGCTTCCTCGGCAACCGCTCCTCCGGCAAGCAGGGCTACGCGCTGGCCCGGACCGCCGTGGCCCGCGGGGCCCGCGTCACCCTGATCGCCGCCAACACCGCGCTGGCCGACCCGGCCGGGGCGGACGTCGTCCGGGTGGGGACGGCCCTCCAGCTGCGCGAGGCGGTGCTCAAGGCGGCCGCCGACGCCGACGCCGTGGTGATGGCCGCCGCCGTCGCGGACTTCCGGCCCGCCGCCTACGCCGACGGCAAGATCAAGAAGCAGGAGGGGCGCGACCCCGATCCGGTGGCGCTCGTGCGCAACCCCGACGTGCTCGCCGAGATCTCCGCCGAGCGCGCCCGGGAGGGCCAGGTCGTCGTCGGATTCGCCGCCGAGACGGACGACGTGCTCGAAAACGGCCGGGCCAAGCTCCGGCGCAAGGGATGCGACCTCCTCGTCGTCAACGAGGTGGGCGTCGGCAAGACCTTCGGATCCGAGGAGAACGAAGCCGTCATCCTGGCGTCCGATGGCGGCGAGGTGCCGGTGCCGCATGGTCCGAAGGAGGTCCTCGCGGATGTGATCTGGGACCAGGTCGCGCCGCGCCTCGCGCACCCGGGCGGGCCCCGACGCGCCTGAGCGTCGCTCTTCTCGACGGGAAATCCGTGCGTCAGAATGGAGTGCCGCAGGTCACACGGCTCCCATAAGGCGAGACGGGTGGTCCGGCGTACGGTGGCGACCGATAAACTGCATCTGGAACGTGATCGGGCGCAGCCCCCGGTATCGTTCCGCCAAATGATCAGCCAGCAGCCGCTGCAACCCCAGGGAGCATTGTGTCCCGTCGTCTGTTCACCTCGGAGTCCGTGACCGAGGGTCACCCCGACAAGATCGCTGACCAGATCAGCGACACGATCCTCGACGCCCTCCTGACCGAGGACCCGACCTCGCGCGTGGCCGTGGAGACGCTCATCACCACCGGCCTGGTGCACATCGCGGGCGAGGTGACGACGAAGGCGTACGCCCCGATCGCCCAGCTCGTCCGCGACAAGATCCTGGAGATCGGCTACGACTCCTCGAAGAAGGGCTTCGACGGCGCCTCCTGCGGCGTGTCGGTGTCCATCGGCGCGCAGTCCCCGGACATCGCGCAGGGCGTCGACACCGCGTACGAGTCCCGGGTCGAGGGCGACGAGGACGAGCTCGACAAGCAGGGCGCCGGTGACCAGGGCCTGATGTTCGGGTACGCCTGCGACGAGACCCCCGAGCTGATGCCGCTGCCGATCCACATCGCGCACCGGCTCTCCCGCCGCCTGTCCGAGGTCCGCAAGAACGGGACCATCCCGTACCTGCGCCCCGACGGCAAGACCCAGGTCACCATCGAGTACGACGGCGACAAGGCCGTGCGCCTGGACACGGTCGTCGTGTCCACGCAGCACGCGGCGGACATCGACCTGGACTCGCTGCTCGCCCCCGACATCCGCGAGTTCGTCGTCGAGCACGTGCTCGCGCAGCTCGTCGAGGACGGCATCAAGCTGGACACCGAGGGCTACCGGCTGCTGGTCAACCCGACCGGCCGTTTCGAGATCGGCGGCCCGATGGGCGACGCCGGTCTGACCGGTCGCAAGATCATCATCGACACCTACGGCGGTATGGCCCGTCACGGTGGCGGCGCCTTCTCCGGCAAGGACCCGTCGAAGGTCGACCGCTCGGCCGCGTACGCGATGCGCTGGGTGGCGAAGAACGTCGTCGCCGCCGGCCTCGCGGCCCGCTGCGAGGTGCAGGTCGCGTACGCGATCGGCAAGGCCGAGCCCGTCGGCCTGTTCGTCGAGACCTTCGGCACCGCCAAGGTCGACGTCCAGAAGATCGAGGACGCGATCGGCGAGGTCTTCGACCTCCGCCCGGCCGCGATCATCCGCGACCTGGACCTGCTGCGGCCGATCTACGCCCAGACCGCCGCCTACGGCCACTTCGGCCGCGAGCTCCCCGACTTCACCTGGGAGCGCACCGACCGCGTCGACGCCCTGCGCGCCGCCGCCGGTCTGTAAACGGCACCCCGCTCCACCCGATACCGCCCCGGACCCGCAGGTCCGGGGCGGTATCGCGTTGCGGACACCGGCCCGCCCCGCTTACGCTGCTCCCGCCCTCCCGGTGCGAGGGGTGACGGCTTCATCTGGAGTCGGGCGCGAGCCCGGCGTTGAAGGACCGCGGTACCGCCGCCGCCCGCCGAGACCTCGGGAGGGCCCCCACTGTCGGTGCCCTTTGGTAAGAATGCTGCTGTGAGCAGCGAGAACACACCCGACGCAGACGGCCCCGGCGGCCCGCCGCAGCAGCTCGCGCTCATCCGGGAGATGGTCGCCGAGGCGAAGGCCAAGACCCCCAAGGCCAAGCCGCGCACCTGGCGCGGAGCCGCCCTCGCCGAGGACCTCCCGGTGGCCCGCGTTCTCGTCAACAAGGGCGTCCTCCACCTCGACCGGCTCTTCGACTACGCCGTCCCCGCCGAGCTCTCCGAGGCGGCCCGGCCCGGTGTGCGCGTCCGCGTCCGCTTCGGCGCCGGCGCCCACCGGGTGCACGGCGGCCGCCGTGAGGGCGGCGGCCTCATCGACGGCTTCATCGTCGAGCGGCGCGCCGAGTCCGACTACGAGGGCGCGCTGGCCGCGCTCGCCCAGATCGTCTCGCCGGAGGTGGTCCTCGGCCCCGGCATGCTGGCCCTCGCCCGGGCCGTCGCCGACCGGTACGCGGGCAGCCTGGCCGACGTCCTCCAGCTGGCCCTGCCCCCGCGCAACGCCCGCGCCGAGGCCAAGCCCTCCCCGGACCCGCTGCCCCCGCCGCCCGCGCCCGAGCCCGGCGGCTGGACCCGCTACGGCGCCGGTCCCGCCTTCCTGCGCGCCCTGGCCGGCGGAGGCACCCCCCGGGCGGTGTGGACCGCCCTGCCCGGGCCCGGCTGGGCCGACGAGCTGGCCCGGGCGATGGCCGCCACCCTCGCCTCCGGCCGCGGCGCCCTGGCCGTCGTCCCCGACGGCCGCACCGCCGCCCGGGTCGACGCCGCCCTCACCGCCCTGCTCGGCGAGGGGCGGCACGCCCTGCTCACCGCCGACTCCGGGCCGGAGAAGCGCTACCGGGAATGGCTCGCCGTCAACCGGGGCTCGGTCCGGGCCGTCGTCGGTACCCGGGCCGCGATGTTCGCGCCCGTACGGGACCTCGGGCTGGTTGCCGTCTGGGACGACGGCGACTCCAGCCACGGCGACGACCACGCCCCCTTCCCGCACGTCCGCGAGGTCCTGGAACTGCGCGCCGTCACCGACGGCTGCGCCTTCCTCGTCGGCGGCACCAGCTGCACCGTCGAGGCCGCCCAGCTGGTCGAGTCCGGCTGGGCCCGGCCGCTGGTCGCCGACCGCGAGACGGTGCGCGCCGCCGCCCCCCGCATCCGGACCGTCGGCGACGAGCTGCTGGCCCGCGACGGGGCCGCCCGCGCCGCGCGGCTGCCGAGCCTGGCCTGGGAGACCGTCCGGGAGGGGCTCAAGAGCGGCCCCGTACTGGTCCAGGTGCCCCGGCGGGGGTACGCCCCCCGGCTGGCGTGCGAACGCTGCCGCACCCCGGCCCGCTGTACCGTGTGCGCCGGCCCCCTGGAGGCCCCCGACGAGCGGGAGCTGCACTGCGGCTGGTGCGGGCGCGGCGAGCCGGCCTGGCACTGCGAGGAGTGCGGCTCGTTCCGGCTGCGGGCCCAGGTGGTGGGCGCGCGGCGGACCGCGGAGGAGCTGGGCCGGGCCTTCCCGGCCGTGCCCGTACGGACCTCGGGGCGCGACCACGTACTCGACGACGTGCCGGACCGCCCGGCGCTGGTGGTGTCCACCCCCGGCGCCGAACCGGTGGCGGCGGGGGCCGGGTACGCGGCGGGGCTGCTGCTGGACGGCTGGGCGATGCTGACCCGGCCCGACCTGCGGGCGGGCGAGGAGGCGCTGCGCCGCTGGATCGCGGCCGCCTCGCTGGTCCGGGCCGGAGGCCAGGTCGTGGTGGTCGCCGAGCCGACGCTGCGGCCGGTGCAGGCCCTGGTGCGGTGGGACCCCGTCGGGCATGCCGTGCGGGAGCTCGCGGAGCGGGCCCAGCTGGGGTTCCCCCCGGTGTCGCGGATGGCGGCGGTGGCGGGGCGGGGGGAGGCGCTGGAGGCCTTCCTGGCGGCCGCCGAGCTGCCGCCGGACGCGGAGGTGCTGGGGCCGGTTCCGCTGCCGGGGCGGCGGGGGGAGGCGTCGCCGGGGGAGCGGGCGCTGATCCGGGTTCCCCCGGGGAGCGGTGCGGCGCTGGCCGCCGCGCTGAAGTCGGCCCAGGCGGCCCGGATGGCCCGGGGGGTGCCGGTCGCCGACGCGGTCCGGGTGCGGATCGATCCGCCGGACATCGGCTGAGTTCCGCGCCCGTGCCGCAGGACGGCCCCGGGGGGGGGGGGGGGGGGGGGGGGGGGGGGGGGGGGGGGGGGGGGGGGGGGGGGGGGGGTTGTGGGTGGGGGGGGGGGGGGGGGTTCG
>NZ_JBVILR010000020.1:35908-165188 GCF_055580265.1 Streptomyces sp. NPDC032091
TACCCCCTCCCACCCCCACCCCACCCCCCCCCCCCCCACCCCCCCCCCCCCCCCCCCCCCCCCCGGGGCCGGGGGCCGTCGGGGGTCGGCGTCCCGGCGGCGGGGGCGGGTCAGCCGTTGCGGGGGCCCGGGAAGGCGGAGGGGCGCCCCGCCGCGGCCGTGGCCTGGGCGTCCTCGCGGACCGGCTGCGGCGGCACGGAGCGCGCCGCCGGAATCGTCGGCAGCGGTCCCAGCGTCCGCGTCGCGGTGCCCTCGGCCAGCGGCTCCGCCGCCTCCGCGGCCTGCGCCGCCCGCCGCGCCCCGTAGCGGCGGTGCACGGCCTGCTTGGTGACACCGAGCGCCGAACCGACCGCGTCCCACGAGAAGCCGAGGGAGCGGTCGAAGTCCACCGCCGCGGTGACGAGCGTCTCGACGCTGTCCCGCAGCTCCTGGGCGAGCCGGACGGTGGGCGCGGGCGCCCGGCCGTAGACGACGAAGCCCGTGGAGGGCCCGGAGCGGCGCGGGCGGTACACGTTGCCGAGCTGGGCGGTGAGCGTGCGCAGTGCGTCCACCTGCCGGCGAACCCGCTCGATGTCCCGCACCAGGAGGTGCAGACTGGCCCGTGCTTGGGCGTCATGGGTGGCGTGGTCGGCCATGGAGAAGCCTCTCGAACCGGTGCTGAAGAGCGGATCGGGCCGCAGACACCGTTCAGAATCGCGGCCCGTTTCGGTCAATCTCTCTTGACCAACGCGTCGACACGCCCCCAGGTCACGCCCTGGGGGCGTGTCGGCATATGCGAGAGGCGCGTGTGTGTGCGTACGCCCCCGATCCCGCAGGCGGGTCCGGGGGACCACGCCCCCTAGACTGGACCGTTGCTGACGCCGAGATAGCGAGGTAGGACCCCAGTGAAGCTCGTCTTCGCAGGCACCCCCGAGGTCGCCGTGCCCGCCCTGGACGCCCTGATCGCCTCCGGGCGGCACGAGGTCGCGGCCGTCGTCACCCGGCCCGACGCACCGGCCGGCCGCGGCCGCCGGCTGGTCGCCAGCCCCGTCGCCGAGCGCGCCGAGGAGGCCGGCATCGAGGTCCTCAAGCCGGTCCGCCCGCGCGACCCGGAGTTCCTGGAGCGGCTGCGCGAGATCGCCCCCGACTGCTGCCCGGTCGTCGCCTACGGCGCCCTGATCCCCAAGAGCGCCCTGGACATCCCCGTCCACGGATGGGTCAACCTGCACTTCTCGCTGCTGCCCGCCTGGCGCGGGGCCGCGCCCGTCCAGCAGGCGATCATGGCCGGCGACCAGGTCACCGGGGCCTCCACCTTCCGCATCGAGGAGGGGCTCGACACCGGCCCGGTCTTCGGGGTCCTCACCGAGGACATCCGCCCGACCGACACCAGCGGCGACCTGCTGACCCGCCTCGCCTTCGCCGGCGCAGGCCTGCTGACCGCGACCATGGACGGCATCGAGGACGGCTCCCTGCGCGCCGTCGAACAGCCCGCCGACGGGGTCTCCCTCGCGCCGAAGATCACCGTCGAGGACGCCCGCGTCGACTGGAACGCCCCCGCGCTGCGCGCCGACCGCGTCGTGCGCGGCTGCACTCCGGCGCCCGGCGCGTGGACCGTCTTCCGCGGCGAGCGCCTCAAGCTGATCTCCGTCGGCCTGGTACCCGACCGCACGGACCTCGCGCCGGGCGTGCTGGCCCCGGCCAAGAACAACGTGTACGTCGGCACCGGCTCGCACGCCGTCGAGCTGCTCTGGGTCCAGCCGCAGGGCAAGAAGCCGATGAAGGGCGCCGACTGGGCCCGCGGGGTGCGCATCGCCCCCGGCGAGCGCCTGGGCGGGACCGACGTAGGCTGATTCCATCCGGGCCCTCCCCTGGCCGGGGGCGCCCGCCGACCCGTGACACCGAGTCCCGTGACACCGCAGTACCCGTGACACCGCAGTACCCCGAAGCACCTCGTACCTCCGGAGCACCTTCCACGTGAGCGAAAAGTCCCCCCAGCCCCGCCGCAGCCCCGCCGCGGGCGGCCGGCCGGCCAAGCCGTACCGCCGGCCCCAGAAGGACCCCGTCCGGCTGCTGGCCTTCGAGGCGCTGCGGGCGGTGGACGAGCGCGACGCGTACGCGAACCTCGTCCTGCCCCCGCTGCTGAAGAAGGCCCGCCAGAGCGAGTCCTTCCAGGCCCGCGACGCGGCCCTGGCCACCGAGCTGGTCTACGGGACCCTGCGCCGCCAGGGCACGTACGACGCGATCATCTCCGCCTGCGTCGACCGGCCGCTGCGCGAGGTGGACCCGCCGGTCCTGGACGTCCTCTCGCTCGGCGCGCACCAGCTGCTGGGCACCCGCATCCCCACGCACGCCGCGGTCTCCGCGAGCGTGGAGCTGGCCCGGGTGGTGCTCGGCGACGGGCGGGCGAAGTTCGTGAACGCCGTCCTGCGCAAGATCGCCGCCCATGACCTGGACGGCTGGCTGGAGCGGGTCGCGCCGCCGTACGACGAGGATGCCGAGGAGCACCTCGCGGTCTACCACTCCCACCCCCGCTGGGTGGTCAGCGCGCTGTGGGACGCCCTGGGCGGCGGGCGCGCCGGGATCGAGGACCTCCTGGAGGCCGACAACGAGCGGCCCGAGGTCACCCTGGTGGCCCGGCCCGGCCGGTCCACCCCCGAGGAGCTGGTCGAGGCGCTCGGCGAGGAATCGGCACTGCCGGGCCGCTGGTCCCCGTACGCCGTGCGGATGGCCGAGGGCGGCGAGCCGGGTGCGCTGGAGGCGGTCCGCGAGGGCCGTGCCGGTGTGCAGGACGAGGGCAGCCAGCTGGTCGCCATGGCCCTGGCGGCGGCGCCGGTCGAGGGCCGCGACGAACGCTGGCTGGACGGCTGCGCGGGCCCCGGCGGCAAGGCGGCGCTGCTGGGCGCGCTGGCCGCGCAGCGGGGTGCCTTCCTGCTGGCCTCCGAGAAGCAGCCGCACCGGGCGCGCCTCGTGGAGCGGTCGCTGGCCGGCAACCCGGGCCCGTACCAGGTCATCGCCGCCGACGGCACCCGGCCGCCGTGGCGCCCGGGCTCCTTCGACCGCGTGCTGATGGACGTGCCCTGCTCCGGCCTGGGCGCCCTGCGGCGCCGCCCGGAGGCCCGCTGGCGGCGCCGCCCGCAGGACCTGGAGGGCTTCGCGCCGCTCCAGCGCGCCCTGCTGCGCGAGGCCCTGTCCGCGGTGCGCGTCGGCGGCGTCGTGGGCTACGCGACCTGCTCCCCGCACCTGGCGGAGACCCGGGTGGTGGTGGACGACGTCCTCAAGGGCCGGGGCGCGGGCAACCTCCCGGTGGCGGCCGAACTGATCGACGCCCGCCCGTACATGGAGGGCGTACCAGCCCTCGGCGACGGCCCGGACGTCCAGCTGTGGCCCCATCTCCATGGCACGGACGCGATGTACCTGGCCCTGCTGCGCCGCACCGCGTAACCCTCCCCGGCGGCGCAGCCGAGAGCCCGCTTACCCCACCCCGCGCCGCCGGACACCGGCCCCGTCCGGTCCCCCAGATCCCCATGAGTACGCGTACTCATGAGCCGCGCCCGCCTGCGCGGTAGCGTCCGGCTCGGTGTGATCCACAGGGGCGGGACGGGGGAACGGCGCATGGGGTGGGACGAGTGGGACCGGATCAAGGCCGAGTCGGCCGGCGGGGGACCCGTCGGGATGCGGCTCGACCACGTTCCGGCCGAACCCGCCGCCGGACCCAGCGCCGTCACGGGCGGCCTCCAGTCCGGCAAGAAGGCGTGGACCACGGCCGGCGAAGGGGTCGGCTCCCTGCGCCAGGGCATCGGCGGCGCGCTGGCCAGGCTGGAGGACGGCCAGGCGGGGCTCGGCGCGACCACGGGTTGTCTGACCGCGGCCGCGCAGAAGGACGTGTACGACTCCTGGAAGAAGTACGCGTCGAGCGTCAGCGAGCGGTGCGGCTCCCTCCAGGGCGTCCTGGAGCGGGTGGGCCGCGACCTGTTGGCGACCGATGAGGCGGTCAAGGCCGAGATGGACGGGCTGGACCGCCGGTACGCGGACACGGACGCCGTCGGCGGCCAGGCGAAGGCGCGGTGACGGGATGGACTACGCGACCCTCCAGGCCGTCAAGCCGGGCGAGTTCGAGGAAGCCGCCGCCGGCTACCGCACCATGGCCGGTGCCGCGCAGGC
Organism: Streptomyces sp. NPDC032091; assembly: GCF_055580265.1. Lineage (NCBI taxonomy): Bacteria > Bacillati > Actinomycetota > Actinomycetes > Kitasatosporales > Streptomycetaceae > Streptomyces > Streptomyces sp. NPDC032091. The sequence goes on from NZ_JBVILR010000020.1 coordinate 40,049, forward strand.
CGCCAAGGAACACATCGAGAACACGGTCGCCACGGGCATGCGCGAGGCGCTGCGCGGCGAGGCGGCGGACGCCTCGCAGCGTCAGCTCCGGGCCCTGGCGGAGAACTTCCACTACACCCAGACCGAATGCGGCGTGATCAGCACGGCGCTGAGCGGGTTCGCGTACGACATGGCGGCCGCCCAGCGGAAGCTGGAGGCGGCGGTCGAGGACGCCCGGGCGGACGGCTGCACGGTGAACGGGGACGGCTCGGTCAACTATCCGGCGGGCCGGAAGCCGGGCGAGGAGAAGGACGCCGCCGGCGGCACGGTGACGGGCAGCGCCGGAGGCAACGCGACCTCCGACGCCCTGGAGCGCCAGGCGGCGAACATCCACCCGAACCCGAACTTCGGCAAGGCGGTGGGGTACGCGAACCGGATCGCCGAGGCGGTCAGGGAAGCCACGGACGCGGACACGAAGTGGGAGCCGAAGATCCGGTCCCTCCAGGCCGACGACGACCTGACGGTGTCCGACCGGGACTGGACGGACGTCACCTCGGACACGGAGGGCGTACGCGAGTCGGCCGGGGGCTACCTCGGCACGATCAAGCCCCGGCCCGCGAACGACTGGCCCCAGGACAACGCCCATTGGTGGAACGGCCTCTCCGAGGAGCAGCGCGAGGCCTACGTCTCCATGCACCCGGCGAGCATCGGAGCGCTCGACGGCCTCCCCTCGGCCGTACGCGACGACGCGAACCGCGTCGTGCTCGCGGAACAGCGCGCCGCCAGGCAGCTGGACTACGACGCCTGGCTCACGAAGGAGCCGCAGCACTTCAAGCCCTACATCAGCCCCGTCACGGGTCGCGAGGTGAAGGGCGCGACGGTCCCGACGGACGAGTGGAAGGCGTGGGAGGAGAAGAGGAAGCAGTTGGAGAACGGCTACCAGGGCATGGACGCCATCCAGAAACGTTTCGACGAACACACGGGCGAGAGCAACCGCCCTTACCTGCTCGGCTTCGACGGCAACGGCATGGGGCGCGCCATCGTCTCCATCGGCAACCCGGACACCGCCGACAACGTGGTGACGTACGTGCCCGGGACGTTCGCCGAGCTGGCGTCCATCCGCGGAGACATGGACCGGGCTGCGGCGCTCCAGGCAGAGGCGGTGCGCAAGGATTCCGTCCACTCGACGGCATCGATCGTGTGGCTCGGTTACGACGCCCCGCAGGGCATAGCGACCGATGCGACGGAAACCAAGTGGGCCGACAAGGCGGAAGACCCGCTGGGCAACTTCATCCAGGGCATCGAGGAAGCCAATCACCGCGAGAGTGGCCTGAACCAGACGCTCCTGGGTCACAGCTACGGGTCCCTGGTGGTGGGCCAGACGATGAGCAAGCACATCGACCTGCCGGTCGACAACGCGATCATGGTGGGCAGTCCAGGCGTGGGCGTGGATCACGCGAAGGACCTGAACATCCCGCCGGACCGCGTCTTCGCGGCCACGGCCGCGAACGACCTCATCAACGTCGCCCCGCCCCCGGCCCGGGACCCGCTCAGCCCGAAGTCGTACTGGGACCTCTTCGACGATCACACGATTGTCCACGGAACCGATCCGACCTCCGACGACTTCGGCGGCCAGGTCTTCACGGTCCCCGCGGGCAAACTGCCGGGCGAAGACGGGGAGATCATGCCCGCGCACTCGCAGTACTGGGACGACAAGCCCCTTGGCAGCCTGGCGGAGATCGTGACCGGAGGACGACCGTGAACCTACGCAAAACAATCCTGGCTGCTGCATTGCTCGCCATGACGATCGTGGTGACCGCCTGCGGGCTGCAGGGGGACGGACAGAAGACCAGCGGAAAGGCATCGAAGCAGGTGACGATGAACGAGCAGCAGGCGATCGATCGGGCAGAGGAGATCATTCACCAGGCGGTGGACGGCATGTCCCCCAAACCCGCACTGGAGCCCATGGGCTACATGCCCGTCGGTACCTGTATCGCCAGGGATGACCACCGACCGGACGACCGCGTACAGGTCACCGTCATCTACAAGCTCACCGGTGTTCCGGGGCCCGAGGCCCAGAATCTCGTGCGGCAGGCCCGGGACGCCTGGCTGAAGCAGGGCTACAAGTACACATCGGGCGAGGACGACTGGTCCACTCCCTTTCCGGCGGTCTACATGCGTACGGAGCCCGACGACTTCTGGATGAACGCCATGACCGGTGTCGTGGATCGAGCCAAGGGCGAGGGCCTTGCCTCTCTCAAAGTGACATCGCCCTGCTTCCTCCCGCCAGGTAAAGCCTCGGCGGCCGGTGCGGCCGATCCCGCGGCACTGGAGGCCCCGAAGGCCGACGATCCCGCCGTGCGCCGGGCCCTCGCCCACTCCAGCAGGATCTACGACGCCCTGCGGGTCGGGTCCGCGCCGACGCAACCTGGCGAGGGCCTCAGCGTGGTCCGGGACGAGTCGGGGGCTGCGGTCCACCACACCTGGTCGACTCCGCCGCTTCCGGAGGACGAGAGGGTGCGGGCCGTGGCGCGCGCGCAGACGTGCTTCCACGGCGCGGGGTGGAAGGTACGCCACATGCCGACGTTCGAGGGCCTCCCGGCTGTCGTCGCCGGCCACCCTGGAGAGCACACGGTGGCCCAGGTCGCGGCTTCCGCCACGGGCGCGGTGCGCGTAGCTGTGACGACGCCACTCAACGGTCCGACGTCCGCAAACGTCTAGCCGGGCGAAAACCGTGACCGGAGGGCGACCGTGAACCTGCGCAGGGCCCTCGCGGCTGCGGTACTGCCGGCCATGACGATCGTGGTGACCTCGTGCGGGGCGTCACCGAAGCCGGTCGTGATGACCGAGCAGCAAGCGACCGACCGGGCGGAAGAGATCATCCAGCAGGCGGTGGTGACCCTGTCGCCCAAGCCCACGCTGAAGCGTACTGGCCCCGAGACCATCGGCCCCTGCATCGCCAAGGATGACCATAGCCCTGACGACCGGCTGCAGGTGACTCTCTTCTACAAGCTCACCGGGGTTCCGGGGGCCGAGGCCAGGAACCTCGTGCTGCAGGCGCAGGACGCCTGGCTCAAGCAGGGCCACAAGATCCACTCGTCGGACGAGAAGGACATGTCCGGCCCGTTCCCGTGGGTCAGCATGCGCACGGAGCCGGACGACTTCTGGATGGAAGCCATCACCGGCGTCCTCGACCGCGCCACGGGCGAGGGCATCGCCACCCTCAAGGTGACCTCGCCCTGCTTCCTCCCGGCCGGCTAGGCCTCGGCGGCGGGGGTGTGCTCGACGCCCGCGCACCAGACGCGGAGGATGCGGCGGGTGGCGCGGATGTCCGTGAGGGGGTCGCCGTCGAGGAGGACGAGGTCGGCGCGCAGGCCCGGGCGGACGGCGCCGCGGTCGGTGAGGCCGAAGTGGCGGGCGGGGAGGACCGTGGCGGCGCGTACGGCGTCCAGGGGGGAGAGGCCGGCGTCCACCAGGAGCTCCAGCTCGTGGTGGAGGCTGCTGCCGTGGGGCGGGGTGAAGGGGACGCCCGGGGTGGCGTTGGCGTCGGTGCCCGCGAGGACGCGTACGCCCGCCCGGTGCAGGGCGGTGACGCTCGCGCGGGCCCGGCCGTAGTCCTCCAGGCCCGGCAGCCCCGCCGCGGCGAGGCCCTCCATCATGGTCAGGGTCGGCACGGCGGCCCGTCCGGCGGTGCGCATCGACGCCGCCGCGGCGGCGTCGAGGGGGCGGTCGGCCGGGACGTGGGTGAGTACGTCGGCGCCGGCCCGCTGCGCCATGGCGTAGGCCTCGGCGGCGGCGGTGTGGGCGACGACGAGGCGGCCGTGCGCGTGCGCGGCGGCGACCAGGGCGTCGAGGGTGGGCTGGTCCAGGGCGCCGGGGCCGGGCCGCTCGGCCACGATCTTGATGTAGTCGGCGCCCTCGGCCACCCGGGCCGCCACGAAGCGCTCCGCGTCGGCCGGGCCGGTGACGACGCTGTCCTCCGGCACCCCGGGCATCCGGGAGTGCAGGCCCCCCGCCGCGATGGCGAGCGTGCCCGGGCTGCGGATGTCGGTGAGTCCCTGGACGGCGCGCAGGGAGTCGACCAGGGCCGGGGGCCAGGTGGCCATGTCGAGGGCGGTGGTGACGCCGTGGTCGCGCAGCTGCCGCAGGTTTTCGGGGCCGTGCAGGTGGACGTGGGCGTCGATCAGCCCGGGGAGGAGGACGGTGCCCCCGGCGTCGGCCACCCGCGCCCCCGCGGGGTCGGCGGTGATCAGCCCGCCGTCGACGACGACCGTGGCGGGGTCGAGGAGCCGCCGGCCGTCGAAGACCCGGGCGTTCGTCAGAGCCGTCTTCACGCAGTCCTCCGGGGGCCGTGGGGCGGCCATTCTCCCGCCGGCCGCCGCCTGCGGCGGGGAGGCGCCAGGACCGGCCACCGGACCCGTGATCGCCCGGACGATGTCGGGGGACCCGGAGTTCCGGGGCCGTGGCCTGAAGTGGCCGGGGGCATGGCAGGCTTGGGGGCATGGCCGTTCAGATCAATCCCAGCATCCTGTCCGCCGACTTCGCCCGTCTCGCCGAGGAGGCGCGGGCCGTCGAGGGGGCCGACTGGCTGCACGTCGACGTCATGGACAACCACTTCGTGCCGAACCTCACCCTCGGGGTCCCGGTCGTGGAGTCGTTGAGCCGTGCCACGGACATCCCGCTCGACCTGCACCTGATGATCGAGGACCCGGACCGCTGGGCGCCGCAGTACGTGGAGGCCGGCGCCGGGTCGGTGACCTTCCACGCCGAGGCCGCCGCGGCCCCGGTGCGCCTCGCGCGCGAGATCCGCGCCCTGGGCGCCCGGGCGGCGATGGCGCTCAAGCCCGGCACCCCGATCGAGCAGTACGAGGACCTCCTGCCCGAGCTCGACATGGTGCTGATCATGACCGTCGAGCCCGGCTTCGGCGGCCAGTCCTTCCTGGACATCATGCTGCCCAAGGTCCGCCGGACCCGGGAGCTGATCGCCAAGCACGGACTGGACCTGTGGCTCCAGGTCGACGGCGGGGTATCGGCCACCACCATCGAGCGGGTCGCGGAGGCCGGCGCGGACGTGTTCGTGGCCGGCAGCGCGGTCTACGGGGCGGTCGATCCGGCCGCCGCGGTGCGGACCCTGCGTGACCAGGCGGGTGCGGCGATCGCCGCCGCGCCGTGGGCCTGCGACCACTGAACCGAGCGTTGGTGAACGGCTCGGTGAACGGATGTCGTCCAGGCTGATCAATGGCCGCTGGATCTGACAGGATGAACGGCGAGTCGAGAGTGTGAACACGACAGTGTGAACAGCAGTGAGGAGAGCGCGGTGTCTGCAATGTCGGCGGGACGGTCAGCCCTGCGGATGGGACCCGCGGAGCTGGTGCAGGCGGCGGCCATGGCGCGCCGCTTCTACCTGGAGGGCAAGTCCAAGATCCAGATCGCCGAGGAGTTCGGCGTGAGCCGCTTCAAGGTGGCCCGGGTCCTGGAGACCGCCCTGGAACGCGATCTCGTACGCATCGAGATCCGGGTACCGGCGGAACTGGACGCGGAGCGCTCCGACGCGCTCCGCGCCCGCTACGGGCTGCGGCACGCCGTCGTGGTCGAGTCCCCGGCGGACGCGAGCGAGGACGCACCCGATCCGGAGAACCTCGGGGCGGTCGCGGCCGACCTGCTGGGCGAGCTGGTCAACGAGGGCGACGTCCTCGGGCTGGCCTGGGGGCGGTCGACCATCCACATGGCGGCCTCCCTGCACCGGCTGCCGCCGTGCACCGTCGTCCAGCTGACCGGCGTGTACGACGCGGGGACGGCCGAGCGCGGGTCCGTGGAGGCCGTGCGGCGCGCCGCACAGGTCTCCGGCGGGGACGCGCACCCCATCTACGCGCCGATGCTGCTGCCGGACCCGGCGACGGCGGCGGCGCTGCGCAACCAGACGGGCATCGCGCGGGCCTTCGAGTACTTCGACAAGGTCACCGTGGCGGCCGTGTCCATCGGCTCCTGGGAGCCGGGGATCTCGACCGTCCACGACATGCTCACGGACGAGGAGCGGGCGCACTACGCCTCCCTGGGCGTGGCCGCCGAGATGTCGGCCCACCTGTTCGACGCGGAGGGGCGCAGGGTCGGCCGGGACCTCGGCGAGCGGTGCATCACCGTCGAGGCCGACCGGCTGCGCCGGATCCCGGAGGTCGTGGCCATCGCGGGCGGGCTGCGCAAGGCCGCCGCGATCGGCGCGGTGCTCCGTTCGGGGCTGGTGACCAGCCTGGTGACGGACACGGCGGTGGCGGACTACCTGCTGACCGAGTCCGCCCCGGGGCTGCGGCCGGCGCTGGAGCGGGCCGACCCCGACGAACTCTGACGAGTCCGCCGAGCCCCGGCCCCGGCGCAGGGTTGTCGCAATCGAGACCCGTTCCCCGGGCCGGAACGCCGCCCGGCCGCGCATACTGGCTTCAATGACCAGTCCCGCGGCGTCCCGCCGCCATCTGCCGTCCAGTCCCTTCAAAGCCCCCGTCGAGCCGCCCGTACGGGGGTTCGGCGTGGGAGACCGGGTGAACCACGACGCGTTCGGTCTCGGCCGGGTCGTCGGCGTCGAGAAGGACGTGGCCGTCCTCGTCGACTTCGGCGCGACCCGCAGGCGTGTCCTGAGCCCCTACTCCAAGATGACGGTGTTGTGAGGCCACTGTCGCGGCTCGCGTAAATATCGGATATTTGGCACGATCGGGGCATGATCTTTCGGAGCGTGCCCCGGTCGTTGTCCCGTGTGCTGGGGGCGCTGTTCCTGTGCGCCGCCCTCGTGGGCGCGGCGGGCTGCGGCGGTGGCTCCGCCCCGGCCGCGCCGGCGCCCGCCACCGCCGGGTCCGGTGCCACCGCCCCCGCGTGGGCGAAGGGGATGGCCACCGTACGGGCCGACGCGCTGCCCGCGCAGGCCCGGGAGGTGCTCGCGCTGATCGACAAGGGCGGGCCGTACCCGTACCGGCAGGACGGGACCGTCTTCGGGAACTTCGAGAAGGTCCTGCCGAGGCAGAAGCGCGGCTACTACCACGAGTACACGGTCAGGACCCCGGGGGAGCGCGACCGCGGGGCCCGTCGCATCGTCACGGGCGAGGGCGGGGAGTTCTACTACACGGACGACCACTACGAGACCTTCAAGGCGGTTCTCCGATGAGCCTCACCCCGCAGCCGCTCGCCCCCGCCCTGGCCGCCGCCGAGCAGGCCGGCTGGACGACCGTACGGCTGGACCTGGACGGGGTGCGCGGCAAGGCGGCGCTGATGCGGCGCTGCGCGGCGGCCCTGCGGGCGCCGGAGTGGTTCGGCGGCAACTGGGACGCGCTCGCCGACGCGCTGATCGACCTGTCCTGGCTGCCGGAGGCGCCGGGGCGGCTGCTGGCGGTGACCTCCTGGCGCGGGTACGCCGCGGAGCGGGCCGAGGACTGGGAGACGCTCGGGGAGGTCCTGGAGCAGGCCGCGGAGTTCTGGCGGGGCCAGGACGGGGCGCCGCCGCTCACCGTGGTGGTGGCCGGCTGAGCGGGCCCCGCGTCCTGCCGGCCGCGGGGCCCGCCCGGGTCATTCGGCCGTCGTCTTGGGGATCCACGGCGGGGTCTGGCCCCAGGACCAGACCGGGACCTTGGCCGCGTCCACCGGCGGCGGGTTGGGGCCCGAGTAGATCAGGGCCATCCGGGTGCCCCACTCGATGTAGTAGACGAACACCGCCCGGAACTCGGGGTCCGTCGGGAGGCCGACCTCGTCGGCCGTGTCCAGCAGCAGGTCCACCCAGCGGCGGCGCTGCTGCTCGGTGATGCCGCGCCCCAGGTGCTTGGTGGCCATGTGCATGTGGCCGCCGTGGTGCGCCGAGTAGTCGGACGGGCCGCCGAAGACCTCCGACAGCCAGACCGCGACGTGCTGCGGGTGCTCCGCGTCCATGCCCGCGAAGACGGGGGCGAGGATCTCGTCCTGCAGGGCGTGCCCGTAGAAGGCGTCCGTGAGGCGCCGCATCGCCTCCGCGCCGCCCATCCACTCGTAGATCGTGGGCGTGGTGCTCATGACTGTCCGGCGGCCTTTCCCGGGCCGACGACGTCGGTGGCGGAGTAGTGCTGCATCTCCTCGATGTTCGTCACGTACGGGCGGATCGCCTGGAAGAACGCCGGGAAGTGCTCGCCCTTGCGGAAGCCGTTGAGGTGGGCGTCGACCGAGGTCCAGCGGATCCGCAGGATGTACCGCTCGGTGTCCTCGGTGTTGTGGGCCAGCTCGTAGTCGATGCACTCGGGCGAGGCGGCCAGGGCCTCGGCCGCACGGGCGTACGCCTCCTCGAAGGCCTGCTGGTCCTGCGAGGCGATCCGGTAGCGGATGTACTCGACGGTGGTGGTCATGGTGTGCGTGCCTCTCCCTGGGATCAGGTCGTCCCGGATACTTTCCGGGATCATCAGTGCCCGGTGGGGATTTCCGTCACTCCGACTGCGACTTCTGGATGTCGGGGCCCTGCGCGCGCACCTGACGGACCTTGTCGAGGGACTCGCGCAGCTCCCGCAGCCACGCGTCCGTGTTCTCCCCGACGAGGCGTACGCACCAGGCCAGGGCGTCCGCCCGGCTGCGCGCCACCCCGCCGGCGACCAGGGTGTCGAGCACCTGGCGCTCGGACTGGCGCAGCCGGGTCATGACGGGGACCGCGAGGTGGGTGAAGAGCACGGTCTCCTCACCCGACTTCACGCCCCAGGCGACCTTGCGGCGGTAGAGCTCCTCGGCCTCGCGGGCCACCTCCACGCGCTGCTCGCGGGTGCGCTCGCGGAACTCCTCGACCGACTCGGACGCCGGGACGGCGCCGACGACGGTGATCTCCTCCCGGTCGACGGTGACCGAGACGAGGGACTCGTAGACGTCCACCGGCAGGCGCTCGGCGAACCACGCGCGGAGCTTCTCGCTCTGTTCGGCTGTAATCATGTAATCAACGTTGCATCCGGTCTCCCGTGATCGCAAGGGTCCGGGTGTTCGCCCTCGGCTTCAGCCCATCGAGCGGTAGCGGTGGATCAGGGAGACCGCCATGGCCCCCTCGCCCACGCCCGAGGCGACCCGCTTGACCGAGTGGGCCCGTACGTCGCCCGCCGCGAACACCCCGGGGACGCTGGTCTCCAGCGGGTACGGGGCGCGCTCCAGGCTCCACTCCGCCGGCAGCTCACCGCCGTTGGCGATCAGGTCCGAGCCGGTGAGGACGAAGCCGTACTCGTCGCGCTCCACCACCCCCGACAGCCAGTCCGTGTGCGGGCGGGCCCCGATGAACGTGAACATGAACCGGGCCGGGACCTCCCGGTCCTCGCCGGTGTCCGCGTCGTGCAGGGTGATCCGCTCCAGGTGCTCCCCGCCGTCCAGGGCGGTGACGGTCGTGCGGACCTTCACCTCGATGTTCGGGGTGCGCTCGATCTCGTCGATCAGGTAGCGGGACATGCTCGCGTCCAGGGAGGCCGCGCGGACCAGGATGGTCACCCGGGCCGCGTACTTGGCGAAGTGCACCGCCGCCTGCCCGGCCGAGTTGGCGCCGCCCACGATGAACACGTGCTGGGAGATGCACGCCGAGCTCTCGGTGGTCGCCGCCCCGTAGTAGAGGCCCGCGCCCTCGAAGCGGTCCGCGCCGGGGGCCTCCAGCCGGTTGTACGAGACCCCGGTCGCCAGCAGCACCGTCTCCGCGCTGATCTCCGTACCGTCCGCCAGGGTCAGGATCTTCGCCGGGTCGTCCCGGGTCAGCGAGACCACCTCCACCGGGTGCAGGATCTCGGCGCCGAAGCGGGAGGCCTGGATGGTGGCCCGGCGGGTCAGGTCCCCGCCGGAGAGGCCCGAGGGGAAGCCGAGGTAGTTCTCGATCAGGCTGGAGGTGCCGGCCTGCCCGCCCGGGGCGCGGGAGTCCAGCATCAGCGTGGACAGCCCCTCCGAGGCCGCGTACACCCCGGCGGCCAGCCCCGCCGGGCCGGCGCCGACGATCACGCACTCGTAGTGCGGGCGCGAGGCGGTGGTGGCCAGGCCCAGGCGCCGGGCCAGTTCGGTGTCGGTGGGCGCGGAGAGCACCGAGCCGTCCGGGAAGCGCACCAGCGGCAGCGCGGCCCCGGCCCGGGCGTCGGCGATCACCGTCAGCGCCTCGGGGTCCCGCTCCACGTTCAGGAAGCGGAACGGCTGGCCGTTGCGGGTGAAGAAGTCCCGCACGGCGTGCGTGCCGGGGGAGACCAGGTGGCCCGCGACGATGATCCCGTCGTAGGCGGGGCGGTAGGTGGCCAGCCAGTCCGAGAGCAGGTCGTCGAGGACCGGGAAGAGCCGCTCGTGCGGCGGGTCCCAGGGCTTGAGCAGGTAGTAGTCCAGCCGGACCCGGTTGATGGCCGTGATGGCCGCGTCCGTCTCCGCGTACGCCGTCAGCAGCACCCGGCGGGCGTCGGGGAACCGGCTGACCGCCTCCAGCAGGAACTCCACCCCGGTGACGTCGGGCATCCGCTGGTCGACGAGGAACAGCGCGGGGTCGTGGCCGCGTTCGTCGAGGGAGTCCAGGATCTTCAGGGCGTCCGCGGCCGAGGATGCGCCCAGCACCCGGTAGCGGTCGCCGTAGGCGCTGCGCAGGTCGCGGCGGACGGCCCGCAGCACCTGCGGGTCGTCGTCCACGGCCAGGATCACGGGCTTGCGGCTGTCGGCCCGTTCCGCGGGGGCGGCCGTGCTCGTGGCGGGGGAGGCGGGGCTCCCCTGGGGCGCGTTCACGCCGGCTCCAGCATCAGCTGGTCGGCGTAGCACCAGGCCCAGTCCTCACCGGGCTCGTGGGAGGCCGCGATCGGGTGGGCCGTCGCCTTGTAGTGCCGGGTCGCGTGCCGGTTCTTGGAGGAGTCGCAGCATCCGACGTGCCCGCAGCTCAGGCACATCCGCAGGTGCACCCAGACGTCCCCCAGGCGCAGGCACTCCTCACAGCCGCCGGCCGATGGCTCCACCGGACGTATCTGGTCGACGTGTGTGCACAACAGGTCCTTCGTCATCGTCCCCGTCCCTCTCCTCACGCACTCCTGACCCGGCGCGCGCCCCGCATCACGGCGCGTCCAGACCATAAATCGGGGATCTTGAAATGGTTCAGCGATCCGGCCGAGGTCAGGAAGTCCGGCACGTACTTCCTGACCTCGCCGGGCTACTAGGTGAGGTGCCGCGACGACCTTGCCCGCTACCTCACGAAGTCGCATTCCGGCCCTTTGACGCGGGCTCCGGCCGCACGCAGTGTGGTGAACGCAAACGACAACAGGCCGCGCCTGGAGGAATCTGTGAGCAGAAAGATTCTGGTCATTGTCTCCGAACACGGTTACTGGTCCGAGGAACTGATCGGTCCCGTTTCGAAGTTCGACGAGCAGGGCTACGAGATCACATTCGCCACGCCGACCGGAAAGCGCGCCCACGCGCTTCCGCCGAGCCTCGACCCGAACTTCGTCGACCCTCCGCTCGGCCGCTCGGTCACCTCGGAGGAGAACGCCCGGCTGGGCCGGGAGTTCGAGCAGTCGAGCCGCCTCGACTCGCCCCTCGACATCGAGGCCTGGGTGCCGGAACGCCCTTACACGAGCGACGAGAGCTACCTGCGCAAGCTGGAGCAGTACCACCGGGACCTGGAGAAGCTCGAAGCCGACATCGCCGGCTACGACGCGATCCTCATCGTCGGCGGCAGCGGTCCCATCGTCGACCTCGCCAACAACGAGCGGATCCACGCCCTGATCCTGGCCTTCAAGAACGCCGGCAAGGTCGTGGCCGCCGAATGCTACGGCGTCGCCTGCCTGGCCTTCGCCCGCGACTGGGGCGACCGCAGGAGCATCATCTGGGGCAAACACGTCACCGGCCACTGCAAGGAGTACGACTACAAGGACGGCACCGGATTCCTCGGCACCGACTTCAACATGGGCCCGCCGCCGTACCCGCTGGAGTACATCCTGCGCGACGCGACCGGCCCGCGCGGCGCCTATCACGGGAATTTCGGCCATCCGCTGTCGGTGATAGTCGACTACCCCTTCGTCACCGGCCGTTCCACCCCCGACTCGTACCTCACGGGGCAGAAGATCGTGGAAGTCCTGGAGAACGGTCTCACCCGTTACGGGTGGTAGGGGAATGAGGGGGAGTCCGATGAATTCCGAAGCCACTCCCGGACGGGAAAGGCTGATCGAGCAGTTCAAGGCCGACGGCCTGACGGTGATGTTCGGAAATCCGGGAACAGTGGAACAGGGATTCCTCGACGCGGTCGACGCGGCGGCGGACTTCCAGTACGTCCTGGCCCTCCAGGAGACCGTGGCCGCCGGCATCGCCGACGGCTACGCCCGGGCCACCGGCGGTGCGGCCCTGCTCCAGCTGCACTCCGGCGTGGGGCTGGGCAACGGCATCGGCATGCTCTACCAGTCGCTGCGCGGCCACACCCCGCTGGTCGTGGTCGCCGGCGACGCCGGGGTGCGCTACGACGCCATGGACGCCCAGATGGCCTCGGACCTGGTGGCCATGGCCAAGCCCGTCACCAAGTACGCGACCCGGGTCACGGACCCCCGGTCCGTGCTGCGCACGATCCGGCGGGCCGTGAAGATCGCCCTCACCCCGCCGCGCGGGCCGGTGTTCGTGGCCCTGCCCATGGACGTGCTGGACGAGCTCAACTCCGAGCCCGTCCTGCCGGCCACGGTGCCGCTCACCGACGTGGCGCCCTCGCCGGCCTCGGTGGGGCGGGCGGCCGAGCTGCTCGCCTCCGCCGAACGGCCGGTGGTCCTCGTCGGGGACGGGGTCGCGCTCTCCGGGGCCCAGGCCGAACTCGCCGCCGTCGCCGAGCTGCTGGGCGCCGACGTGTACGAGGTCGACTCCTCGGAGGTGAACATCGCCGCCTCGCACCCGCTGCGCCGCGGCCAGACGGGCCACATGTTCGGCCCGCACAGCAAGGAGCTGGTCGGGGAGGCGGACGGGGTGCTGATCGTCGGCACCTACGTCTTCCCCGAGGTGTTCCCCGAACTGGAGAACCCCTTCCGGCCCGGCGCCAAGGTCGTGCACATCGACCTGAACGCCTACGAGATCGCCAAGAACCACCCCGTCGACCTCGGGCTGGCCGCCGACCCCCGCCAGGCGCTGCGCGCGCTGGCCGGCGTACTGGAACAGCGGCTGACCCCGGACCGGCGGGCCGCGGCGGCCGCGCGGATCGACGTACGGGTTCGGGAAAGGGACCGGGCCGCCCGGCAGCCGTCGCAGGACGACGACACGCCGATGGCCGTCTTCCTGCGGACGCTGGCCGAGCGCACCCGCGGGGACCTCATCGTCTTCGACGAGGCGCTCACCACGTCCCCGCTGGTCACCCGGTACCTGCCGGCGGAACGCCCGGGCGACTACCACCTCACCCGAGGCGGTTCGCTGGGCGTGGGCTTCCCGGGCGCGGTCGGCGTCAAGCTGGCCCGCCCGGACCGGCTCGTCGTCGGCTTCGCGGGCGACGGCGGGTCCATGTACACCTACCAGGCGCTGTGGACGGCGGTCCGGCACGGGATCGACGCCAAGTTCGTGGTCTGCAACAACCGCAAGTACCGGCTGCTCGACGACAACATCGCCCAGTACTGGCGCGAACGGGACATCGCCGAACACCCCTTCCCCGGCTCCTTCGACCTCTCCCGCCCCGAGATCGACTTCGCGGGGCTGGCCCGGGCGCTGGGCGCCGACGGGACGCGGGTGGAGAAGCCGGACGAGGCGGCGGCCGCCGTGGACCGGATGCTGGCCCACCCCGGCCCGTTCCTCGTCGACGTCCAGATCTGAACCGACCGGACCCCACCGAACAGGAGGAGACCGCATGCCCGCCGAGCGGCTGACCGAGGACGCGATCCGCACCTTCGCCGAGAACTGGTACGTGGCCCTGGACCGCCACCTCCCGCCGGAGCAGGTCCTCGCCCTCATCACCGAGGACCTGGAGTTCAAGGTCCCCGAGGACACCTTCCTCGGCCACCAGGGCTTCGGCCGCTGGTACGAGGCCGTCACCCACCGCTTCTTCGACGAGGTGCACACGGTCACCAAGGTGGAGCCGGTCATCGAGGGCGACCGGGCGATCGTCCGCGTCCTCGTCAACTGGCAGGCCAAGATCTGGGACGCCCCGGCCGCCCGCAGCCAGTGGCTGGGCTTCGACGCCGACCAGACCTGGACCGTCGTGGCGGGTCCGGACGGCCCGCTGATCAAGCAGTACACCGTCAACGAGCTGGCGCCGATGCCCGGCTCGGGCTCGCTCTGAGAGGGCCGCGGCGATGACCGAAGTGACCCGTGAGCGGGTCGAGGCCGCCTACCGCGCCCTCGGCTCCGGAGACCGCGCGCGCATCCTGGAGTACTACTCCGAGGACCTGCGCTGGCTGGTGCCCGGCAACCACCCGCTGGCCGGCTGGTACGAGAGCCTGGACGCCTTCCTGGAGCTGATGGGCCAGACCCACAAGCTCACCGGCGGCACCTTCCGCATGGAGCTGGAGGCCGTCCTGACCGGGCCGGACTGCAGCGCCGACGTCTGCCGCAACACCGCCCTGCGGGACGGCGCGGACCCGGCGAGCGGCTCCCCGTACGAGCGGATGGACTACCCGGTCTTCCACTTCATGCGCTGGCGGGACGGACGGGTCGTCGAGGGCCGCGACGGGCTCTTCGGCGACACGGCCAGTGCCTTCAGCCAGTTCTGGGCGCCCTTCGCGCCGGACGGCACCCGCAGGGACCGATAGGGGGGATGAACGACCGATGGACGCTCGAACGATCCTGACCAAGTACTACGAGTACGCCAACGCCGGCGACTGGGACCGCTGGTGCGACCTGTTCGCCGAGGACCAGGTCATGGACGAGCAGCTCGCCGGACACATCGAGGGCCTGGAGACCCTGCGCTCGATGATGAAGGGCATGGGGGCCATGTACCGGGTCTTCCGCAACGAGCCCGTGCACTTCCTGGTCGACGGGGAGAAGGCCGCGGCCGTCTCCCACATCAGCGCCGTCAGCCCCTCCGGCCAGGCCATCGAGGCCGAGGTCATGAACTTCTTCCGGATCGTGGACGGCCGGATCGCCTACATGGCGAACTTCCACGACACCGTCCCCTTCCAGGTGCTGAGCCAGGACTGAGGGGGACCGGACCCGTGGCCACAGAGCAGTACGACTACGTGATCGTCGGCTCCGGCACCGCCGGCAGCGTCCTCGCGAACCGCCTCTCCGCCGACCCGGACGTCTCCGTCCTGGTCCTGGAGGCCGGCGGCGACCGCATCCCGCCCGAGGTGGACGACCCGTCCTCCTGGTACAAGCTGCTCGGCGGACCCGTCGACTGGGGCTACACCAGCGTCCCGCAGCCGGGACTGGGCGGGCGCCGCACCTACGAACCGCGCGGCAAGGCCCCCGGCGGCAGCAGCAACCTCTACATCATGATGCACATCCGGGGCCACGCCTCGGACTTCGACAACTGGGCCTACCAGGGCGCGGCCGGCTGGGCGTACGAGGACGTGCTGCCGTACTTCGCGCTCCTGGAGGACCAGGAGGACGTCACCGCCCCCACCACCGGCACCGGCGGCCCCCAGCGGGTCACCAACGCCGGGCGGCACGGCCCCAACCCGGCCTCCCGCGCCTTCATCGACGCCGCCGTCGAGCTCGGCCACCGCGAGATCGCCGACTTCAACACCGACGGCCCCCGCGGCGGCCTCTTCGGCACCGGCTGGCACCACGTCGACGTGGCCGACGGGCGCCGCCAGGGCACCCTGGCCTCCTACCTGGAGCCGGCCCTCGCCCGCCCCAACCTGACCCTGCGCACCAATGCGCAGACCACCCGGCTGCTCGTCGACGGGGACACCTGCACGGGCGTCGAGTACGTCCAGAGCCGGCCCCCGGCGCAGATCCCGGGCCGGACGGTACGGGACGGCCACAGCACCGCCCCGGCCCCCGGGCCGCACACCGTACGGGCCCGCCGCGAGGTGATCGTGGCGGCCGGGGCCATCGAGTCCCCGAAGCTGCTGCTGCTCTCCGGCATCGGCCACCCCGAGCGGCTGCGCGAGCACGGCATCGAGGTCACCGCGGCCCTGCCCGGGGTCGGCGAGAACTTCCACAACCACGTCCTGACCGGGCTGATGGCCGAGGTCACCCAGGAGCTCCCGGCGCCCGCGCAGAACCTCTCGGAGAGCGCGCTGTTCCTCTCCTCCCGGCCCGGACTGCCCGCCCCGGACCTCCAGATCGCCTTCGTCCACGTCCCCTTCGACGTGATCGTCGGCCAGGACCACCCGAACACCGTCTCCATCCTCCCCGGGGTCGTCCGCCCGGTCTCCCGGGGCTGGATCCGGCTGGCGAGTGCCGACCCGCTCGCCCACCCGCTGATCCACCCGAACTACCTGGGCGACCGCTGGGACCTGGAGCGGATGGTGCAGGGCGTCAAACTCGCCCGGGAGCTCTTCGCCACCTCCGCCTTCTCGCCCTGGTACAAGCAGGAGCTCCAGCCGGGGCCCGGCGCCGTCACCGACGAGGACCTGCGGACCTTCGTCCGGCAGAAGGCGGAGAGCTACCACCACCAGGCCGGCTCCTGCCGCATGGGCATCGACGACCTCTCGGTCGTCGACCCCGAGCTGCGGGTGCACGGCGTACGGGGCCTGCGCGTCGTCGACGCCAGCGTCATGCCCGCCGTCCCGTCGGGCAACTGCCACACCGCCATCGCGATGATCGCCGAGCGCGCGGCGGACTTCCTGAGGGGGGTGTCCCGTGCCTGACGCCGTACTGCGCGAGGGCGCGCTGAGCGGGACCCGGATCGCGGTCCTGGTCGAGAGCGACTTCTACGAGCCGGAGATCTTCTACTACCAGCGCCGGTTCGCCGAGGAGGGCGCCGAGGTCGACTTCCTGACCCGGCTGTGGGGCAACGACTCCATCACCTTCTCCGGGCACGAGTACCGGGCGCCGTTCACCGCCGACAAGTCCCTGGAGGGGCTCGGCGACGAGGAACTGCGCCGGTACGCGGCCGTCATCGTGCCCTCGGGCATGGTGGCCGACCGGCTGCGCTACACCGAGGACGTGGACGTACTGGCGCCCGCGACCGAGTTCCTGCGCCGGGCCTTCGAGGAGCCGACGGTCCTCAAGGGGATCATCTGCCACGGCATGTGGCTGGCCTCCTCCATCCCGGACAAGGTCCGCGGCCGCAAGGTGGTCTGCCACAACAACCTCATCGGCGACGTCCGCAACATGGGCGCCGAGTACGTCGACGCGGACGTGGTGGTCGACGGCGACCTGGTCACCGGCCGCACCGGCGCCCACCACCACCTCTTCGCCCGCAGGATCATCGAGCTGCTCGCGGCGGCCCGGGCGCGGGGGAGCGCCTGATGTCCGGCGTCGGCGGACGCCCGATGGTCTGGTCCCACGTGGGACTCAACTGCGCCGACCAGAAGAGCACCGAGGAGTTCTACACCCGGTACTTCGGCTTCACCCGGGCCCGGGTGGTCGACCTCGGGGAGAGCCGGATCGTGTTCCTGCGCAAGGGGGACGCGTACCTGGAGCTCTTCGAGGCCGGCGCCGAGCCGGCCCGTACCGCGAACGACGACGGCCCGCCGGCCCCGGGCCGGATACGCCACCTGGCCTTCCAGACCGACGACGTCGACGCGTTCCTCGCGGAACTGGGCGAGGCGGCCGACGTGACCCTGGGGCCGCTGGACTTCGACGACTTCATCTGCGGCTGGCGGACCGTCTGGGTCCGCGATCCCGACGGGGTGATCGTCGAGGTCGGTCAGGGATTCGAGGACGACCGCTCACACGACAAGGACGGTGCATGACATGGCGGGCTCGACCGGCTTCTCCTTCTCCGACACGATCGCGGGCTACGTCGTCCGCTTCGACTCCGCGTCGCGGCTGCTGCGCCTGCGCACCGCCGACGACCGGGAGTTCGACGTCTCCCTCGCCTCGGGTCCCAGCGCCGAGCTGGTGCGCAACCTGGACGAGCCGTACGTCGACGCCTCGGGCCACATCGACGAGATGCTCTCCGCCGGCCGGTTCCTCTTCGCCTACGGGGTCCACTACCCCGAGCAGGGCGGGCGCTTCGACGCCAAGCGGCTGGTGTTCCTCGGCCGCAGCGCCGAGGACTACCGCTTCGAGGAGGCCGGCTGGTGGGTCAAGCAGATCGAGTCCCTCGCCGACTTCTACAAGCGGGCGCAGTTCGGCGACGGGCCGGTGGACTTCGACCAGTACCGCACCGAGATCCGGCTCGGCGGCGACAAGACCGCCAGCCACGTCCAGGAGACCGACACCATCTCCCGCCTGGTCTACGGCATGGCCTCCGCCTACCTGCTGACCGGCAAGGACGAGTACCTGGAGATCGCCGAGCGCGGCACCGAGTACCTGCGCAAGCACATGCGGGTCGTGGACACCGAGGAAGACGTCGTCTACTGGTACCACGGCATCAGCGTCGACGGGGACAGCGAGCGCAAGCTGTTCACCTCGGAGTTCTCCGACGACTACGACGCCATCCCGATGTACGAGCAGATCTACGCCCTGGCCGGCCCCATCCAGACCTACCGGGTCACCGGCGACGTCCGGATCAAGAACGACGCCGACGCCACCATCCGGCTGTTCGACAAGTTCTTCCACGACCCGGAGCAGGGCGGGTACTTCTCGCACATCGACCCGATCCTCTTCAGCCCCGACCACGAGTCCCTCGGCGAGAACGCCGAACGCAAGAACTGGAACTCCGTCGGCGACCACGCGCCCGCGTACCTGATCAACCTGTACCTGGCGACCGGCGACCAGAAGTACGCCGATTTCCTGGAGTACACCTTCGACACCATCGCGGACAGGTTCCCGGACTACAAGAACAGCCCGTTCGTCCAGGAGCGCTTCTTCCGCGACTGGTCGCACGACACCGCGCACAGCTGGCAGCAGAACCGCGCGGTCGTCGGGCACAACCTGAAGATCGCCTGGAACCTGATGCGGATGAACTCGCTGAAGGCCAAGCCCGCCTACGAGGAGCTCGCCCGGAAGATCGGCGAGATCATGCCGGCCGTCGGCAGCGACCTCCAGCGCGGCGGCTGGTACGACGTCGTCGAGCGGGTGAAGGAGGGGGACCAGGAGACGTACCGTTTCGCCTGGCACGACCGCAAGGCCTGGTGGCAGCAGGAGCAGGCGATCCTCGCCTACCTCATCCTGCACGGCACCGTCGGCGGTGAGGCGGCCCTGCGCGAGGCCCGCCAGGCGCAGTCCTTCTACAACACCTTCTTCCTCGACCACGACGAGGGAGCCGTGTACTTCAACGTGCTCGCCAGCGGCACGCCGTACCTGCTCGGCACCGAGCGGCTCAAGGGCAGCCACTCGATGTCCATGTACCACTCGGCGGAGCTGTGCTACCTCGCCGCCGTCTACAACAACCTGCTCATCAACGGCCGGGACATGGACTTCCACTTCCAGCCCGACCCGGCCGACCTGCCCGGCCGGACGCTGCGCGTCTCGCCCGACCTGCTGCCCGCGGGCTCGGTGCGGATCGCCTCCGTGGAGATCGACGAGAAGCCGTACGAGGAGTTCGACGCCGACGAGCTGACCGTCCACCTCCCCGACGTCCAGGGGCGGGTCAAGGTCAAGGTCAGGCTCCGGCCGGTGGCCCAGAAGTAGTGCCCAACGGGGGGCGCCCCAACCAGAGGGGAAGCACGACATGAATCTGAACGTGAAGGAACGCCGCAACAAGACGGGAACCGTGCTCGTCGCCACCGGCGAGATCAACAGCGAGACCTCCGGCACCCTGCTGGAGAACCTGCTGCCGCTGGTGCGCGAGGGCCGGCCGCTGCGCATCGACCTGACCGCCGTCACCTACGTCTCCAGCGCCGGCCTGCGCACCCTGCTGGTCGTCTACCGCGAGGCCCAGCACGCCGGCGTCGCCGTCACCCTGTACGGGGTGAGCGAGGAAGTCCGGTTCGTCATGTCGGCCACCGGCTTCCTCGACTTCTTCGAGACCGGCGAGGCCGCGGCCGCCGCCGGCCGGGCCAAGGCCGCGCGATGAGCGAGGCCCGCTCCGAACGAGTGCTGCGCGTGGACGCGTACCCGACCCACGAGGTGGGCGGGTACCGCGTCCGCGCGGGCAAGCCGTTCCCCTTCGGGGCCAACGTGGTCCCCGGCGGGGTCAGCTTCTCCGTCTTCTCCGACCAGGCCACCTCCATGACCCTGGTCATCTACAAGCGCGGAGAGCCCGAGCCGATGGCCGAGCTGGAATTCCCCGAGGAGTTCCGCACCGGCAGCGTCTTCTCCATGACGGTCTTCGGTCTCGACCACGAGAACATCGAGTACGGGTACCGGGCCGACGGCCCCTACGACCCGGTCACCGGCCACCGCTTCGACGCCCGCCAGGTCCTCTCCGACCCCTACGCCCGGCTGATCGCCGGCCGTGACGTGTGGGGCGTGGAGCCGGACCGCAGCCGCGGCTACCAGTACCGCTCGCGGGTCTGCCTCCAGGACTTCGACTGGGGCGACGACACCCCGCTGGGAATCCCCGCCGAGGACCTCGTCGTGTACGAGGCCCACGTGCGCGGCTTCACCCGGCACCCCTCCTCGCGGGTCACCGCCCCCGGCACCTTCGCGGGGCTGCGGGAGAAGATCCCGTACCTCAAGGAGCTCGGGGTCAACTGCATCGAGCTGCTCCCCGTCTTCGAGTTCGACGAGAGCGACAACCCGCGCAGCAACCCGGAGACCGGCGAGAAGCTCTACGACTACTGGGGCTACAACACCGTCTCCTTCTTCGCGCCCAAGGCCGGCTACGCGGCCACCGGACGCTACGGGATGCAGGGCGACGAGTTCCGCACCCTGATCAAGGACCTGCACGCGGCCGGCATCGAGGTCATCCTCGACGTCGTCTTCAACCACACCGCCGAGGGCAACGAGCAGGGCCCCACCATCTCCTTCAAGGGGCTCGACAACGCCACGTACTACATGCTCACGCCCGAGGGGTACTACTTCAACTTCAGCGGCACCGGCAACACGGTCAACTGCAACCACCCCGTCGTGCGCAACTACGTGCTCGACTGCCTGCGCCACTGGGTCGCCGACTACCACGTCGACGGCTTCCGCTTCGACCTCGCGGCCATCCTCGGCCGGGACCTGGACGGCACTCCGCTGCCCAACCCGCCGCTGCTGGAGATGCTCGCCTTCGACCCCGTCCTGCGGCACACCAAGCTCATCGCCGAGGCCTGGGACGCGGGCGGCCTCTACGAGGTCGGCAACTTCCCCGCCTACGGCCGCTGGGCGGAGTGGAACGGCAAGTACCGCGACACCGTGCGCCGCTTCCTCAAGGGCGACCCCGGGGTCACCGGCGAGCTCGCGACCCGGATCGCCGGCTCACCCGACCTCTACACCGGCCGCGGGACGTCCGCCTCCGTCAACTTCCTGACGGCCCACGACGGTTTCACCCTGGCCGACCTGGTCTCGTACAACGACAAGCACAACGAGGCCAACGGCGAGGGCAACAACGACGGGGCCAACGACAACAACAGCTGGAACTGCGGGGCCGAGGGGCCCACGGACGACCCCGAGATCAACTCCCTGCGGCTGCGCCAGATGAAGAACGCCCTGGCCATCCTGCTCACCAGCCAGGGCATCCCGATGCTGCTCTCCGGGGACGAGGTCGCCCGCACCCAGCAGGGCAACAACAACACCTACTGCCAGGACAACGAACTGTCCTGGTTCGACTGGGACCAGGTCGACGAGAACACCGAACTGCTCCGTTTCACCCGCGAGTTGATCGCCTTCCGCGGCCGCCACCGCGAACTGCGCTCCACCGCCCACCCCACCGGCAGGCTCCGCGACGGCCTCGGACTGCCGGACATCAGCTGGCACGGGGAACGGGCCTGGCAGCCCGACTGGTCGCCGGAGAGCCGCCTGATCGCGGTGGCCCGCTGCGGCACCGCCGACGAGGACGTGGTGTACGTCGCCATGAACTCCCACTGGGAGGCGCACGACCTGGAACTGCCCGCCCTGCCCCACGGCCGCAGCTGGCACCTGTTCGCCGACACCGGCGCCGAGGCCCCGTACGACATCCGCACCCCGGGCACGGAGCAGGAGCTCGACAATGCCGGCAAGTACCTGATCGGCCCGCGCTCGGTCGTGATCCTGGTCGGCCGCGCCAACGACCCCGAGTGACCGAAGGAGACCTGACATGCCGCTTTCCGTGTCCCTGAGCATCGAGGGCGACACCACCGTGATCGAACTGACGGGCGAGCTGGACGCCAAGACCGCGCCGGACTTCCACCAGACCATCGAGAAGGCCGCCGGCCACGGCACCAGCACGGTCGAGATCCGGATGGCCGGCGTCGGCTACATGGCCAGCGCCGGGCTGCGCTCCCTGGTCTTCGCCCAGCAGAAGGTGGCGGACCACGTCACCATCAGGGTGGTCGGCGCCATCGAGCCCGTCTCGCGGACCATCCGCACGGCCGGACTCGACCGCAGCATCCAGCTCTCCGATGACTGAGCCCACCGCCCGGGCCGGTGAGTGACGTGGTCGAACTGGCGAGGAAGCCCGCCGTACTGGAGGTGCCCGCGACGCTGGGGGCACTGGGCGAGATCGCCGCGTTCGTCCTGGGGCTCGCCGCCCGGGCCCGCCTCGGCACCGGGGCGACGTACCGGATCCGGCTGGCCGTGGACGAACTGGCCACCAACATCGTGATGCACGGGTACCGGGGCGGCGAGGGACGGATCACCGTCCTGGGCCGCTCCGGTCCCGACGGGGTGCGGATCGTCATCGAGGACACCGCCCCCGCGTTCGACCCCGTCGCAGGCCGCCTGCCCCCCGCCCCCCGGGTCCCCCCGGAACGGCGCAGGGTCGGCGGTCTCGGCATCCACCTGGCCCTGACCAGCGTGGATTCGTACACCTATGCCCGCAGGGACGGCCGGAACATCAGCACGCTGACCGTCAAGGCCGAGGGGACGGACGCATGCCCTCCACCACCGTGATCATCCTCGACGTGTACCCGCTGCCCCCTCCCGGCCTGCTCGAAGCGCTCCGGCTGTTGGACGCGGAACTCGTCACCCCCACCCTCGCGCAGTTGCTGCGCGGCCGCCTGGACGCGCTGCCCGCCGGGGACGTACTGCTCGTCCCCGCCGAAGCCGACGGGGACGTCGTGCGCACCGTCGTACGCCGGCTGCGCCGCTGGGCCGGGGCCCCGGTCGTCGTCGCCTGGACCGTCGGGGACTTCGCCGCCCTCGAGCGGCACGTCCGCCTCGGCCACGACTACCTCGTCCCGCCCTTCCTGCCCGCCCTGGTCGGGGCCCGGCTGCGCAGCTGCACCGAACGCGCCGGACTCGGCCGCACCGTGCAGGAGGCCGACGCGCGCGCCGAACTCATGGGCTACGAGAAGGAACTGGAGATCGGCCGGGAGATCCAGGCCGGCTTCCTGCCCGAATCACTGCCCGTCCCCGCCGGCTGGGAGATCGACGTCCGCTTCCGGCCGGCCCGGCAGGTCGCCGGGGACTTCTACGACGTCTTCGAGATCTCCCGGGGCCGCAGACTGGCCCTCGTGGTCGCCGACGTCTGCGACAAGGGGGTGGGCGCCGCCCTCTTCATGGCGCTCATCCGCTCCCTGCTGCGCCACACCGCCGAGAACAGCGGCCTCCAGCACCTGATGGCCGCCGGCCGTACGGGCGGCAGCCGGCGCACCCCGGTGGTCGGCGCCACCCCGCTGCTCAACGCGGTCACCGCCACCAACGGCTACCTCACCCGCAACCACCTCAGGCAGGGGTACTTCGCCACCCTGTTCTTCGGCGTCCTGGACCCCCGCACCGGCAGCCTCGTCTACATCAACGGCGGCCACAACCCGCCGCTGCTGCTCTCCGGCGACGGCTCCGGCATCCGGGCCCTGGAGGTCACGGGGCCGGCGGTCGGGGTCCTGCCCGACTGCGTCTTCACCCTCGGCTACGCCCAGCTGGATCCGGGCGACACCCTGTTCGTGTTCACCGACGGAGTGCCCGAGGCGCGCTGCCCCGAAGGCCTCTTCCTCGGTGACGACAGGATGCTCGAACTGCTCGCCGGCCCCCCGGCGAGCGGCCGGGACGTGGTCGACCTGATGGACCGGGCGGTGCGCGAGCACACCGGCACCGCCGAACAGCACGACGACGTCACCATGCTGGCCCTGCACCGGCCACGTGCGGCGCGGGGGCCGCATGCGGACGGCGCGGGATACCGGGTGGTGGCGTGATGACCCGGACCATCGTGGTGCACTCGCACCGCGGCGGCACCGGCAAGTCCTCGGTGGTCGCCAACCTGGCACTGCTGCTGGCGGCCGCCGGACGCCGGGTCGGGGTGGTCGACACGGACCTCCAGTCACCCACCCTGCACCTGCTGTTCGGCGTCGCACCGGGCCCCGGCTCGCTGGCCGACTACCTGCTCGGCCGCTGCGAGATCGAGGCCGCCGCCCGGCGGACCGCGGTGGCCGGACTGTACGTCGTACCGGCCCGGACCGGGACGGCGGCCCTGCGGGAGCTGATGGCCACCGGGTACGACGTGGGCCAGCTCCCAGAGGGCTTCGAGCGGCTGGCGCGCAGCCACGCGCTGGACGTCCTGCTGCTCGACACCCACGCCGGGCTCAACAACGAGTCGGTGACCGCCATGGGCAGCGCCGACGTCGTCCTGATCATGACCAGGGCGGACCGCGTCGACCTCTCCGGGGTCGAGGAGACCATCGCCCTCGCCGGGCGGCTGGCCTGCCGGCGCGCCCTGGTCCTGAGCATGGCGCCCGAGGGCGTCGACCACGAGGCCGTCCGCCGGCGCGCCGAGGAGGTATACGGCACCCCCCTGGCCGGAATCCTCCCGTACGTTCCGGAAATGGCGGCCCTCTACGGCGAACGCATATTCGCCGAAGCCTTCCCCGACCACCCCCTGGTCGGTGAATTCCGTTCGATCCTCACGGCGTTGGACGCACGTGACGAAGTATCGCGGGCCTGACGTCACCCCCTTACGCGTCTCCTTCGGGGGCGTGTTGAATCGGCAGCGAATCCAGAACAAGGAGAGAATCATGAGGATTCTCGTCGTCTTGACGGCAAAGGCCACCCTCCACCTCCTGGACGGGGAGCAGCACCCCTCGGGCTTCTGGGCCGAGGAATTCGTGGTCCCTTACACGCTCTTCCAGGCCGCCGGCCACACCGTCGACGTGGCGACGATCGGGGGCGCCACCCCCACGGTCGACCAGACCAGCATCGACCCCCAGTTCCTGCGGTACGTGCGCCCGGCGGGCTCGCCCGACGAGGACGCCGCCAACGCGGCCGAGTACGTCCGCGTGATCGAGCGGGCCCCCCAGCTCCGCAGCCCGCTCGCGATCGAGTCCCTCGGCGAGAAGGACGTCGCCGGGTACGACGCCCTCTACATCAGCGGCGGCCACGGGGCCATCGGCGACCTGCCCAAGTCCGACGAACTGGCGCAGCTGCTGCGCTGGGCCCTCGCGCAGGACAAGCCGATCGCCACCGTCTGCCACGGCCACACCGCCCTGCTCGCCCTGCGCGACGGGGAGGGCCGCTGGCCCTTCGAGGGCTACCGGATGACGGCGTTCTCCCACGACGAGGAACTCGTCACCAACATGGCCGGCCGGCTCCCGCTGATCCTGGAGGCCGAGCTGACCAGACTCGGCGCCCGCTACGAGAAGGCCGACGCCATCTGGGACTCGCACGTCGTCGTCGACCGCAAGCTCACCACCGGCCAGAACCCCTACTCCTCCAAGGCCCTCGCCGAGACGTTTCTGCGGCAGCTCGGAAAGGCCTAGCCCCCGCGACACCGGAAGGTGCAGCCATGACCAAGCGCGAGCTCAGCGGCCACCCGCTGGCCCACCCCGGGAAGCTGTTCATCGGCGGCCAGTGGGTCCCGGCCCGGGACGGCCGTACGGAACCGGACATCAGTCCGATCGACGGACAGGAGATCGTACCGGTGGCCCAGGCCGCCGCGACCGACGCGGACGCCGCCGTCGCGGCCGCCCGCACGGCGTACGAGGAGGGCCCGTGGAGCCGGCTGTCCGCCCAGGAGCGCGCGCTGCGGCTCAACCGCGTCGGTGAACTGATCGAACGGGACCTGGAGGAGATCGCCCTGCTGGAGACGGTGGACATGGGCAAGCCGTTCGCCTTCTCCAGCACCGTCGACGCACCCATGGCCGCCCAGCTCATGCACTACTACGCGGGTGCGGTCACCCGGGTCGACGGCTCCTCCAGGGCTCCCGCCGGCGGTCAGCTCGCCTACACCCTGCGCGAGCCGCTGGGCGTGGTGTGCGCCATCACCCCGTTCAACTTCCCGCTGCTGCTGTCGATGACCAAGATCGCCCCGGCCCTCGCGGCCGGGAACACGGTCGTCCACAAGCCCTCCCCGGCCACCCCGCTCACCGCCCTGAAGATCGCCGAGCTGTTCCAGGAGGCGGAGATCCCCGACGGGGTGCTGAACGTGGTCACCGGACCCGGTGTGGAGCTGGGAGAGACCCTCACCGGCCACCCCGGCATCGACAAGATCGCCTTCACCGGCTCCACCGCCGTCGGCCAGTCGATCATCCGCAAGTCGGCCGGCACCCTGAAGAAGGTCACGATGGAACTCGGCGGCAAGTCCGCCAACATCGTCTTCGCCGACGCCGACCTCGACGCCGCCGAGGAACTCGCCTTCTTCGGCATCTACTACAACAAGGGCGAGATCTGCACGGCCGGCTCCCGGCTGCTGCTCCAGCGCCCGATCCACGACGAGCTGGTCGAACGCCTGGTCCGCCGGGCCGCCGACCTCAAGCCCGGCGACCCGCGCGACCCGGCCACCCTCTTCGGACCGCTCGCGCACCGCGCCCAGTTCGACAAGGTCAGCTCCTACATCGAGGTGGGCGAGAAGGAAGGCGCCGTCCTGCGCACCGGCGGCACCGGCTGGACCCCCGAAGGGGCCTCCAGCCAGGGCCTGTACTTCCTGCCGACCGTCTTCACCGGCGTCGACAACGGGATGCGCATCGCCCAGGAGGAGATCTTCGGCCCCGTCCTGTCGATCATCCCCTTCGACACGGAGGAGGACGCCGTGCGCATCGCCAACGACAGCGCCTACGGCCTCGCCGCCGGCGTCCACACCAGGGACCTGCGCCGGGCCCACCGGGTCGCCTCGCAGATCAAGGCCGGCACCGTCTGGGTCAACTGCTACAACCAGTACGACCCCTCCGTCCCCTACGGCGGCTACAAGGCCTCCGGCTACGGCCGCGAGTGCGGCCCGGAGTCCCTGGAGAGCTACACCCAGACCAAGTCGGTCTGGATCGGCATGGACTGACGTACGGACCGACGTACGGACCGACGCACGCACTGACGTCCGGCACGGCCGGACCGAGCGATCGAGGAGCCTCAATGCGGACAGGCGTCATCGGCACCGGGCGGATCGGCTCGACCCTCGCGAGGATCCTGGTGGCGGCAGGCCACGAGGTGGTCCTCGCCAACGCCACCGGGCCGCGGTCCCTCGCCCCCCTGCTCGCCGAACTGGGACCCGCCGCCACCGCGGCGCGCCCCGTCGAGGCGGCCGGCCGGGCCGACCTCCTGGTGCTGATGGTGCCCTACGCGAGCGTGCGCGGGCTGCTGCCCCCGCACGTCGTGCAGGACAAGGTGCTGGTGGACTCCACCAACGCCTTCGCCGGCCCCGGCACACCCGCCGACCTGGGCGGCCGGGCCTCCAGCGAACTGGTCGCCGAGTGGTACCCCGGCGCCCGGGTCGTGAAATCCCTGAACACCATGCATTTCGAAACCCTGGCCGTCGCCGGCCGAGCCGGAGGGGAACGCCTCGCGCATTACACGGCGGGCGACGACCCGAAGGCGAAGGAAATCGTCGCGGGAATCATCACCGATCTCGGATTCGCCGCCGTCGACACCGGACCGCTGCATTCCGGAGGAATTCTGCAGCAGCCCGGCGGCCCCCTCTTCAACCGGTCGCTCACGGAAGCGCAGGCGCTCGCATGGATCTGACACCCGCCCCCACCCTGACCCTCCACGTGAACGGAAGACCCGAGGAGTTCGCGGCCCGGCCGAGCGAACTCCTCGTGGAACGGCTCCGCGACGGACTCGGACTGACCGGCACCAAGGTCGGCTGCGACACCGGCCAGTGCGGCACCTGCGTGGTCCGCCTCGACGGCCGGTCCGTCAAGAGCTGCCTGGTCCTCACCGCCTCCGCCGCCGGCTCCGAGGTCACCACCATCGAGGGGGTGTCCGAGCGGGGCGGGGAGCTGACCGGCCTGCAGGAGGCCCTGCGCCGGGAGCACGGCACCCAGTGCGGGTTCTGCACCCCCGGCATGGTCATGGCCCTCGGCGAACTCGTCGAGAACACCGCCCCCGGGCAGGCGCCCACCGAGCCGGAGATCCGCGAGTGGCTCACCGGCAACCTGTGCCGCTGCACCGGCTACCACAGCGTGGTCCGCGGCGTGCAGCTCGCCTGCGCCCCGCCCGCGCCGTCCGCCGCCGATTCCGCCGTGCCCGCGGCCGAGGGGCGGTGAGCGGGATGACCACCGTGACGGGGGAGAGCACCACCGCGGGCGGGGTCCTCGGACAGCCGCTCGACAGCCGCGAGGACCCGCAACTGCTGCGCGGCGAGGCCGTGTACGTCGCCGACATCGACCTGCCGGGCACCGCCCACATGGCCATCCTGGGCAGCCCGGTGGCCCACGCGCGGATCCGCTCCATCGACACCGCGCCGGCCGAGCGGCTGCCGGGCGTCCTGAAAGTGGCCACCGCCGCCGACTTCACCGACGTCATGCCGCTGCCCTGCATCTGGATACCGGGCGGAGTGGAGAGCCACTTCCCGCCCCACCCCTACGGACTTCCCGGCGCCCGCCCCGTGCTCACCGGCGACACCGTCCGGCACGTCGGCGACCCGATCGCGGTCGTCGTCGCCGAGACCCCGCGCCAGGCGGCCGCCGCCCTCGCCGCGATCCGCGTGGAGTACGAGCCGCTGCCCGTGGTCACCCGGGCCGACGAGGCCCTCGCCGAGGGCGCCCCGCAGCTGCACGAGGCCGTCCCCGGCAACCTCAACGCGTACTGGACCTGCGGCGACAAGGACCGCACCGACGCGGCCATCGCCCGCGCCGAGGTCACCGTCGAACTGGACCTCGTCAACCAGCGCACCATCAACAGCCCCATCGAACCGCGCGGGGCCGTCGGCGACTACAACGCCGCCACCGGCGAGTACACCCTCTACGCCTCCACCCAGGGCCCGCACAACCACCGGTTCCTGCTCTCCGCGCTGGTCCTCGGCATCCCCTTCAACAAGCTGAGGGTGATCGCCCCGACCGTCGGCGGCAGCTTCGGCACCAAGGGCTACCTCTACCCCGACATGGCGCTGGTCCTGCTGCTCTCCAAGGCACTCGGCCGGCCCGTCAAATGGGTCGACACCCGCACCGGGCTGATGAACTCCACCGTCCAGGGCCGCGACCACCGCCAGCACGTCACCCTCGCCGGCACACGCGACGGCCGCATCACCGCCGTGCGCTGCACCAGCTACGCCAACCTCGGCGCCTACCCTTCCACCATCGGCCCCGGTGTCGCCACCGCCCTGATGGGCCGCTCCATCACCGGCATGTACGAGATCCCCGCCGCCTTCTGCGAGGTGTACGCCGCCTTCACCAACACGGTGTCCCTCGGCGCCCAGCGCGGCAGCGGCCGCGCCGAGGCCGCCTTCCTGATGGAGCGCCTCGTCGACCGGTACGCCGGCGAGATCGGCATGGACCCGGCGGAGGTCCGCCGCAGGAACCTGGTGCCCAAGGAGAAGTTCCCGTACGACAACGGCCTCGGCTGGACCTACGACTCCGGGAACTACGCGCCCAACTTCGACCGCGCCCTGGAGCTCGCCGGCTACGCCGACATGCCCGCCCGCAAGGCGGCGGCCCGCGCCCGCGGCAAGCGCCTGGGCGTCGGCCTCGCCACCTACGTGGCCGTCTGCGGGGTCGGCCCCTCCACCCGGATGTCCAAGGAGGGCATGCTCGGCGGCACCTGGGAGAGCGCCAACATCCGCGTCCACCCGACCGGCGAGGTCACCGTCACCGTCGGCTCCGCCTCCACCGGCCAGAGCCACGGCACCGTCTTCGCGATGGTCGCCGCCGATGAACTCGGCATCGACCCCGCGCAGGTCCAGGTCCACGAGGGGGACACGCTCAAGGCCCCGTACGGGCAGGGCACCTACGGCTCCCGCTCCTACAGCATGGCCGCCCCCGCCGTCGCCCTCACCGCCCGCAAGATCAAGGCCAAACTCGTCAGGGCCGGGGCCGTCTTCCTGAACGTCCCCGAGGACAAGGTCGTCTACGAGAACGGCGGCGTCCACGAGGCCGGGAACCCGGAGAACGCCAAGACCTTCGCCGAGCTGGCGATGGCCATGTGGTACGGCTGGGGCCTGCCCCCCGAGATCGAACCCGCCCTCGACGAGACCACCCACTTCGACCCGCCGGACTTCAACTACCCCTTCGGCACGCACGTCGCCGTCGTCGAGGTCGACGAACTCACCGGCGAAACCGAGGTGGTGGCCTACACCGCCGTCGACGACGCCGGGAACATCGGCAACCCGAAGATCGTCCACGGCCAGATCGAGGGCAGCATCGTGCACGGCCTGGGCCAGGCCCTGATGGAGGCCGCCGAGTACGACGAGAACGGCATCCTCATCAGCGCCGACCTGACCGGCTACGCCCTGCCGCGCGCCGCCGACGTGCCCTTCTTCACCCTCGACCGGACGGTCACGCCCTCGCCGCACAACCCGCTCGGCGCCAAGGGGGCCGGCGAGATCGCCACCGTGCCGCCCGCCGCCGCCGTCGTCAACGCGGTCGTCGACGCCCTCGCCGACCTCGGCGTCCGGCACATCGACATGCCGCTGACCCCCGAGAAGGTCTGGCGCGCACTCGAAGGAGGCGACCGGTGATCCTCACCGAATTCGACTACGTCCGGCCCGCCTCCCTCGACGAGGCCCTCGCCCTGCTGGCCGGCACCGACGGGGCCCGCCTGCTGGCCGGCGGCCAGAGCCTGCTGCCCGGACTGCGCACCGGCGCCGAGCGGGCCCGCCTCCTGGTCGACGTACGCCGGCTCGCGGAGCTGCGGGGCGTCGAACAGGCCGGCGGGGAGCTGCGGATCGGGGCCCTGACCACCCTCGCCGAGCTGGCCGCGCACCCGCTGGCGCTCGCAGGGGCACCGGAACTGGCCGCCGCCGCCCGCGCCAACGGCGACCCCCAGGTCCGCAACCTCGGCACCGTCGGCGGCAACCTGGCCGCCGCCGAGCGCCCCACCGACCTGCCCGTGGCCGCCATCGCCGCCGGCGCACGGGCCGAGCTCGCCGGACCCGGCGGGACCCGCACGGCCCCGGCCGAGGAGCTCGCCGCCTCCGGGGTGCCCGCCGGGGAGGTGCTCACGGCCCTGCTGGTGCCCGCCGCCGGCCCGGCGGCCGCCTTCGAGAAGACCGCCGACCGGGCCACCCGCTACCCGCTGTGCGCCGCCACCGTACGGATCACCCCCGACGGGCCGCGCATCGCGGTCACCGGAGCCACCCCCCGCGCGCTGCGCCTGCGCGGGGTCGAGGACCGGTTGCGGGGGGGCCCGTACACGACCCCGGCGGTGCTCGCGGCGTTCCGCGCCGAGCCCAGGGAGCTGTTCGTCCCCGGGCGCGGTACCTCGGCCGAGTACCTCGGCCACCTCGCGGGCGTCCTCACCGCCCGCGCGCTGGCCCGGGCGGCGGCCCACAGCAGCGCCTGAGACGGCCCGCCGGGGCAGGGCGGGGGAGTGGAGTTGACCAGCGTGCCCGAACCGAACGAGACGACGACCACGGGAGAGACCCTCCACCCGGCGGGCCGCGCGGCGGCCCGGCCGAGACCGTCCGGCTTCTGGGTGGTGGGCTCGGTCCTCGTGCTGCTGATGCTCTCCTCCTCCGTGCCCTCCGCCCTCTACGTGCTCTACCAGCAGCGCTGGGGCCTGTCCTCCGGCGTGGTCACGGTGGTCTTCGCCGTGTACGCCGTCACCGTCCTCGCCGGACTGCTGCTGTTCGGCTCGCTCTCCGACACCCTGGGGCGCCGGCCTGTCCTCGGCGCCGGACTGGTCCTCGCGATCGTCTCGATGGGCCTGTTCGCCGGGGCCGGAGGGCTCGGCATGCTGCTCGCCGCCCGCGCCGTGCAGGGGCTGGCGGTGGGCCTGGCCACCGGGGCGATGGGCGCGGCCCTGCTGGAACTCACCCCGCGCTCGCGGCCCGCCCTCGGGGCCCAGGTCAACAGCGCGGGACCGACCGTCGGCATCGGCCTGGGCGGACTGGGGGCCGGGCTGCTCGTCCAGTACGCGCCCGCCCCGACCGTGCTGAGCTACCTGCTCCTGGTCGTCGCCTTCGCGGTCACCCTGGTCGGGGTGGTCCGGATGGGCGAGAGCGCGCCCGGCGCGGGCGGCCGGCTCCGGGTGGTCCCGCACCGGATCCGGGTACCCGCCGCCGTACGGCGCAGGTTCGCCGTGCTGGTGCTCACGGTGGTGGCCGTCTGGACCGTCGGCGGCTTCTACCTCTCGCTCGGGCCGCACCTGGCCCTGTCCCTGCTCCACACCACCAACTACCTGGCCGGCGGGGCCACCGTGGGACTGCTCGCCGGCTCCGCCACCGCCGCCCAGCTGCTGCTGGGCCGCACCGCACCGCTGCGCACCGCCGTCCTGGGGCTGCTCGGGCTGCTCGCCGGGCTCGCCCTGGTGCTGCTGGCCCTGGGCCTGGGCTCGGCGCCCGTGTTCCTCGTCGCGACCGCCGTCCTCGGCAGCGGCTGGGGGGCGGCGTTCCTCGGCTCCTTCCGCGCCCTCAGCGGCCTCGCCGCACCGGAACACCGCGGCGAACTGACCGCCGCCGTCTACGTCTTCGCGTACCTCGCCATGAGCGTCCCGGCGGTCCTCGCCGGACTCCTGACCAACATCCACGGCCTGCAGCGCACCTCCGTCGGCTTCATGGCCGCCGTCGCCGCGGTGTGCGCGCTGGCCCTGTTCACGACCCTGCGGCTGGCGGCGCGCACCAGGGCCGAGGGGAGCACCCTGTGACCACCGTGAGCACCAAAGAGCTGCGGACCGCCCTCCAGGGGCTGGAGATCTTCGCCGCGCTCACCGAGGACCAGCTGGACTGGCTCGTCTCGGTCTCCCACCTGCGCGTCCTGGCCGACGGGGAGGTCCTCTTCCGCGACGGGGACGAGGCCACCTGCTTCCACGTGCTGGTCTCCGGCGGGCTGGTCGTCACCAAGGTCGTCGACGGCCGGGAGGAGGTCCTGACCCGGCACTCCACCGAGGAGGAGAGCGCCGCCGCCGAGGACCACGACGGCAAACCCGCCGCCGCGCACCGCTTCACCGGGGAGCTGCCGCTGCTCACGGACGGCTCCTACGTGGCCACCGCCTCCGCGAGCGGCCCGGCGACCACCGTCGTGGCCTATCCGAAGCCGGTGTTCTTCGAGATGCTGACCCGCTGCAACGGGGTGGCCGCCGTCCTGATCCCCGTCCTGGCCTGGCGGATCAAGTCCTCCGAGGTCCAGGCCCGCAAACGGGCCACCGTCGAGGCCCTCGGCACCCTGGCGGCCGGCCTCGCGCACGAGCTGAACAACCCGGCCGCCGCCGTCGCCCGGGCCGCGCAGGAGCTGGTGCCCGCCCTGGAGCGGCTGACCGCCACCGCGTACGGGTGGGGCGCGGCCGCCACGGACGGGGAGCGGGACGCCCTGGAGCGCCTGGCCGGGGAACTGGACCGGCTCCCGCCGCCGGAGACCACCGACCCCCTGGCCCAGGCCGACGCCGAGGAGGAGATCACCGACTGGGCCGAGGACGCGGGCGCGGCCCGGCCGGGGCTGCTCGGCTCCGGCGCCTCCGACCTGGGGCTGGAGCTCGGCTGGCTGCTGGAGCGGCTGGAGGGGATCGGCGGGGCCGCCCTGCCCGCCGCCCTGGACCACCTGGCGGCCCTGCTGGAGGCCCGTTCGCTGGCCGCCGAGCTGCGGGCGGCCGGCCCCCGCATCTCCCAGCTGGTCGCGGCCACCCGGGACTACGCCAACCTCGACCGGGCCCCCGAGCAGCGGTTCGCGGTGACCGACGGGCTGGAGAACACCCTGGTCGTGCTCCGCTCCAAGCTCGCCGGGATCACCATCGTCCGCGCCTACGACCCCGGCCTGCCGGAGCTGACCGGCTACCCGGGGGAGCTCAACCAGGTGTGGACCAACCTGGTCGACAACGCCGCCGAGGCCATGGAGGGGTCGGGGACGCTGACCCTGCGCTGCCACCCCGAGGGCGTCTGCATGGTCGTGGAGATCACCGACACCGGCCGGGGCATCCCCGAGGACGTCCTGCCGCGCATCTTCGAGCCCTTCTACACGACGAAGGACGTGGGCAAGGGCACCGGTCTGGGGCTGCACCTCAGCTACCGGATCGTGACCCAGCGCCACCACGGGTCGATCACGGCCCGCTCCCGCCCGGGCGAGACCCGGATGCTCGTGCGCCTGCCCCTGGCCGGCTGAGCCGCCCCGCCCGTCCGCGATCCGTCAGCCCGCAAGCCGTCACCCACACCCACCGAAAGGAAGTCGAACATGGCCAAGTACGACATCTCCGCGCTGCACCCGGTCTTCGTCCGCCAGATGGACGCCCTGGCCGCGCTGGACATCGAGGCGGTGATGAAGAACTACACCGAGGACGCCGTCCTGGTCCGCTTCGAGGGCGCCTCGGTGGGGATCGAGGCCGTTCGCGAGACGTTCACGGGATATCTCACCCTGAAGCCCGCGCTCGTCGAGCTCCAGGAGTACATCGAGACCGACGACACCATCTTCTACCGGGCGATCATGAACCTGAACGGCGCTCCGGAGCACGCGTTCGGGACACTGATCGTCCGCGATGGCCGGATCTGGCGCCAGACGGCCGGCTTCGGCAGCTGACCGCCCTTTCGTGGGTAGCGTGGGCGGGGAGGGCGGAGACCGCGCCCTGCCCGCCCATGTGAGGGATTGGTGAAGGGGAGGTCATGGAGCAGGAAACCAACCGGGTGGAGGCGTTCAGCGACGGCGTATTCGCCATCGTGATCACCATTCTGGTGCTGGAGTTAAAGGTTCCGGAAGAGCGGGGATCAGCCCTGTGGCACGGACTCTGGGAACAATGGCCGCACTACGCCGCGTATCTGGTGAGTTTCCTCATCATCGGCGTCATGTGGGTGAATCACCACACGATCTTCAGTCACCTCAAGCGGGTCGACCGACCCCTGTTGTTCCTGAATCTCCTGGTGCTGATGGTGGTATCGGTGATTCCCTACACCACCAACGTCCTCGCCGAGCACCTCACCGACGGGGATTCGGCCAACGTCGCGGCGATCCTCTACAGTTCGTGGACCGTCGTGTACGCCCTCGCCTTCCTGGGCTTCTGGTGGTACGTGACCAAGGTCGGCCACCTGTTCCACGAAGCGGTGGACAAGGAGGGGGCCCGGGCCACCCGGGTCCGATTCGGACTCGGCGCGGTCGCCTACCCCTTGACCGTGATTCTGTCCTTCTTCTCCGCACCCCTCACTCTCGTCGCACACTTCCTGATCGCTCTCTACTACGCCGCGAACCAGATCCCCATCCCACTCGTGGTAGAAGAAGAGCGGCTCGAATCTGGCAGCGACCTCAGGAAGTAGCCGCAGGGCCCTACGGCCGTTCTCGGCGGTCAAGTAGGGTCAAGGTCTGGTCTGGTCGCGGGGGAGGCTCCAGATGGTTCGCGCAGTCCTGCCGGAAGATTCCACCACGGAAATCTCCGAATTGATCGACGTACTGATCTCGCTATTCTTCGAGTCTTTACCGCGGCGGGACCAGCGAAACTGGGCCCGCGTTTATCTCAATGGTCTGGTGCGGACCAGCGGGAAGAAAACGATCCGCAACATCGCGGGAACCGGGGCCAGTTCCGTCGAACAGAGCCTCCAGCAGTTCATCAGCAAATCCCCCTGGGACTGGACCCCGGTACGGCGGTCCCTCGCCCAGCACCTCGAACGCACCGCGCAACGCCCGCTGGCCTGGGTGGTGCAGCCCATGGTCATCGAGAAGGCCGGCGACCGCTCCGTGGGAGTCGGCCGGCAGTTCGTCCCCCAGCTCGGCCGCACCGCCAACTGTCAGCAGGCCGGCGGGATCTGGCTCGCCTCCAGCGAGGCCAGCTTCCCCGTCGAATGGACCCTCACCCTGCCCGCCCCCTGGACCAGCGAACTGCTGCGCCGCCGCCGGGCCGGCATACCCGACACCGCACGTTCCCAGACACCCGCGCTGGACGCCGTCCACGCCGTCCAGCGCATGGCCGCCACCTGGCAGCTCCAGCGCCGCCCCGTCGTCATGGAGGTCTCCAACTCCGACCTCCCGCCCGTCCTGGAGGCCTTCGCCCTCCAGGACATCCCCTTCGTCCTCAAGGTCGACGGCTCCCTGCCCGTCTCCTTCGGCGGAGCGGGCCGCCACAAGCCCGGCCCGTACACCGCGCCCGCCCGTGAGCTGATCGACTCGCTGCGCTCCCAGCGCCGCGTCGTCGAATGGACCCGGCACGGCCGGTCCGAGGGAGCGGTCACCCTGCTCACCTCGGCCCACATCCTCGCCACCCCCGCCGAGGACCGGCCCGTGCCCGCCCCGCCCACCCCGCTGCTCCTCATGGGCGCCTGGACCGAGGCGTCCCTGATGCCCTCCGAGTTCTGGATCACCAACATCGGGGACCGGCCGCTCGCCCAGCTCTTCCTGCTCGCCAAACTCACCGACCGGGTCGCCCTGGACTTCACCGAGACCTGCGAACCCGTCGGCATCCGCGACTTCGAGGGCCGCTCCTTCCGCGGCTGGCACCACCACGCCACCCTCGCCAGCGTCGCCCACGCGGCCCGGCTCCTCGGCACCGGCGGGCGGACCCCCGACCCGGTGTCCCTCGCCTCGCCCGCCCGCTACCCGGGCGCACGCACCACGGCCCGGCCGCCCGCCGTCCTGCCGCCGCGGCCCCTGATCCCCGGCCAGTCCGCGCGCCGCGCGTACATCCGCTGATGCTCGACATCGCCGGACCCCTGCGGGGCTGGTGCGCCGAGCGCCGCGAGTTCGCCCTGGCCACCGTGGTCGCCGTCAGCGGCAGCGCACCGCGGGGCCCGGGCGCCAGCCTGGCCGTGGACGCCGGCGGCACCGCGCTCGGCTCCCTCTCCGGGGGCTGCGTGGAGTCCGCCGTCCACGAGCTCTGCCTGGACGCCATCGCCTCGGGCCGCGGCGGCGTCCACCGCTTCGGCTACAGCGACGACGACGCCTTCGCGGTGGGGCTGACCTGCGGCGGGGTCCTGGACGTGCTGGTCACCCCGGTGCGCGGCCAGGACCCCGTACGGCCCGTCCTCGGCTCGGTGCTCGACGCCGCCGCCGGCGGGGGCCGGGCCGCGCTGGCCCGGGTGGTCTCCGGACCGCCCGGCCAGCTCGGCCGGGCCCTCGCCGTCCACGCCGACGGCTCCTGGGAGGGCGGCCTCAGCGGCGGGGCCGCCCTGGACCGGGCCGCCGCCGAACGGGTCCGCGCCCTGCTGCTGGCCGGGCGGACCGGCACCGCCGAGATGGGCACCGCCGGCGGGCTCTGCGGCGAGCCGCTCACCCTGCTGGTGGAATCCGCCGCGCAGCCGCCCCGGCTGATCGTCTACGGGGCCATCGACTTCGCCTCCGCCCTGGCCCGGATGGGCTCCTTCCTCGGCCACCGGGTCACCGTCTGCGACGCCCGGCCCGTCTTCGCCACCCCCGAGCGCTTCCCCGGCGCCGACGAGGTGGTCGTGGACTGGCCGCACCGCCACCTGGCCGCGGAACACGAGGCCGGGCGCCTCGACACCCGTACGGCCGTGTGCGTCCTGACCCACGACGCCAAGTTCGACGTACCCGTCCTCGCCCTGGCCCTGCGGCTGCCCCTGGCCTACGTAGGGGCCATGGGATCGCGCCGCACCCACGCCGAGCGGACCGGACGGCTGCGGGCCGAGGGGGTGACCGAGGCCCAGCTGGCCCGCCTCAGATCGCCCATAGGCCTCGACCTGGGCGGACGCACCCCCGAGGAGACGGCCGTCGCCATCGCCGCCGAGCTCACCGCCGTCCGCCACGGGGCCACGGCCGCCCCGCTGACCGGGGGCCGGAGCCCCCTGCACCACCCCTTCGGGACGTTCGTCCCGTAGGAAAGGACCACACGGCCCGTAATGTCCTGGACGATCAGCCCGGGCCGCATGAACGCCAGACCGTGGGAGAATGAAGTACGTGCGTTTCCTCGGCTGTCTTCTGTCGAGGTACCTCCGATCGACTGGGATGTTCAGCACGTGCGTTTCCTCAATGACCTGAAGCCGCCGTACGACCTGACGTACGACGATGTGTTCATGGTGCCGAGCCGCTCCGCGGTCGGCTCCCGCCAGGGCGTCGACCTCTCCTCGCCCGACGGCACCGGCACCACCATTCCGCTGGTGGTGGCCAACATGACCGCCATCGCGGGCCGGCGCATGGCCGAGACCGTCGCCCGCCGCGGTGGAATCGTCGTCATCCCGCAGGACATCCCGATCGAGGTCGTCACCGACGTCATCTCCTGGGTCAAGACCCGCCACCTCGTGCTCGACACCCCGATCACGCTGGCGCCCACCCAGACCGTCGCCGACGCGCTCTCGCTGCTGCCCAAGCGGGCCCACGGCGCCGGCGTCGTCGTCGACGCCGACCACCGCCCCGTCGGCGTGGTCACCGACCACGACCTCACCGGCGTGGACCGCTTCACCCAGCTCTCCGAGGTCATGTCGAAGGAGCTCCTGCTCATCGACGCCGACATCGACCCCCGCGAGGCCTTCAACCAGCTCGACGCCGGCCACCGCAAGCTGGCCCCGGCCGTCGACAAGGACGGCAGGCTCGTCGGCATCCTGACCCGCAAGGGCGCCCTGCGCGCGACCCTGTACACCCCGGCCACCGACGCCAACGGCAAGCTGCGCATCGCCGCGGCCGTCGGCATCAACGGCGACTTCGTGCAGAAGGCCAAGCAGCTGCTCGACGCGGGCGTGGACACGATCGTCATCGACACGGCCCACGGCCACCAGGAATCGATGATCAACGCGATCAAGGCCGTCCGCGCGCTGGACCCGCAGGTCCCGATCGTCGCCGGCAACATCGTCGCCGCCGAGGGCGTCAAGGACCTCATCGACGCCGGCGCCGACATCATCAAGGTCGGTGTGGGCCCCGGCGCCATGTGCACCACCCGCATGATGACCGGCGTGGGCCGCCCGCAGTTCTCCGCGGTGCTGGAGTGCGCCGCCGAGGCGAAGAAGTACGGCAAGCACGTCTGGGCCGACGGCGGCGTCCGCCACCCGCGCGACGTGGCCATGGCCCTCGCGGCCGGCGCCTCCAACGTGATGATCGGCTCCTGGTTCGCCGGCACGTACGAGTCCCCGGGCGACCTCCAGCAGTCGGCCGAGGGCCGCCTGTACAAGGAGTCCTTCGGCATGGCCTCCGCCCGCGCCGTGCGCAACCGCACCTCGGAGGAGTCCGCCTACGACCGCGCCCGCAAGGCGCTGTTCGAGGAGGGCATCTCCACCTCCCGCATGTTCCTCGACCCGGCCCGCCCGGGCGTCGAGGACCTGATCGACTCGATCATCGCGGGTGTCCGCTCCTCCTGCACCTACGCGGGCGCCGGCTCCCTGGCCGAGTTCGAGGAGAAGGCCGTCGTCGGCATCCAGTCCGCCGCCGGCTACGCCGAGGGCAAGCCGCTGCACGCCAGCTGGAGCTAGTCCTCCTCCCGGGCCTGGTCCCGGGCCCGTGACGACGCCCCGCCCCCCGCCGGACCGGCCGGGGGGCGGGGCGATGTCGTGTGCACGCCCGCCCGGTACTTGGGGATGCGGACGGTGATCTTCATGCCCGCGCCCACGCCGGTCTCGATGACCAGCCCGTAGCCGTCCCCGTACACCTGCCGCATCCGCTCGTCCACGTTCGGCAGCCCGATGCCCGACGAGGAAGGCGCCCGCTCCCCGGCCAGGATCCGGCGCAGCCGGGCCGGATCCATGCCCACCCCGTTGTCCTCGATGGTCAGCACCGCCTCCGCGCCCGCGTCCCGGGCCGCGATGGTGATCAGGCACTCCCCGGTGGAGTCCTCCACCCCGTGCTTGACGGCGTTCTCCACCAGCGGCTGCAGGCACAGGAACGGCAGCGCCACCGGCAGCACCTCCGGCGCCACCTGGAGGGTGACCTTCAGCCGGTCCCCGAACCGGGCCCCGGCCAGTGCCAGATACCGCTCGATGGAGCGCAGCTCCTCGGCCAGGGTGGTGAACTCCCCGTGCCGGCGGAAGGAGTAGCGGGTGAAGTCGGCGAACTCCAGCAGCAGCTCCCGCGCCCGCTCCGGATCCGTCCGTACGAACGAGGCGATCGCCGCGAGGGAGTTGAAGATGAAGTGGGGGGAGATCTGCGCCCGCAGCGCCTTGATCTCCGCCTCCATCAGCCGGGTCCGCGCCCGGTCCAGCTCCGACAGCTCCAGCTGGACGGAGACCCAGCGCGCCACCTCCGTCGCTGCCCGCACCAGCACCGCCGATTCCCGCGACCCGTACGCGACCAGTGCCCCCAGCACCCCGTCCTCACCCGTCAGCGGGGCGAACACCGCCCACTTCAGCGGGCAGTCCGGCCGCTGGCACTCCGTGCGCACGCTCTGGCTGCGCCCCGACTCCAGCATCACCGCCACCCGGGCCATCGCCCGCCGCTGGTGGTGGTCGGCGCCCGGCCCGTCCCAGGCCAGCACCGCCTCCCGGTCGGTGAGGCACAGCGCCTCCGTGCCCAGCAGCGAACGCAGCCGCCGCGCGGCCTTGCGGGCGGCGTCCTCGGTCAGCCCGGCGCGCAGCGGGGGAGCGGCGAGCGAGGCGGTGTAGAGCGTGTGGAACGTCGCCCGCTCCACCGGGGTCCCCAGGTCCGGCCCCGCCGCCCGCCCCTCGCGCCCGGCCCGCCACCGGCCGCCCATCCAGCCCAGGCCCACCAGCAGCACCGCCCCGGCCGCCGCGCACACGGCCTGCGCGACCCCGGTCACCAGGCGGCCCCGCCGGCCGCCCGGGCGCCGGCCACGTCCTCGGGCAGGTGCAGCCGCGCCAGCGCCGCCGCCGTCCCGGCCGGCACCCGGGAGGGGGTGGCCAGCGACACCAGCACCATCGTCAGGAACCCCAGGGGCACGGACCACACCGCCGGCCAGGCCAGCAGGGCGTGCGCCCACCCCCGCGGGACCAGCCCGCTGCGGGTGGCCACCACCGCGCCCAGGGCCGCCCCGCCGCCGGTGAGCAGCCCCGCCACCGCCCCGGGCGGGGTCAGGCCGCGCCACCAGATGCCGAGCACCAGCAGCGGGCAGAAGGAGGACGCCGACACCGCGAAGGCCAGCCCGACCGCGTCCGCGACCGGCACCTGGGTGGTGACGAACCCGCCCGCCAGCGGTACCGCCATCGCCACCGCCACCGCGAGCCGGAAGCTGCCCACCCCGCGCCGGGGCAGCACGTCCTGGTGCAGCACCCCGGCCACCGCCATCGTCAGCCCCGACGCCGTCGACAGGAACGCCGCGAACGCGCCCCCGGCCAGCAGCGCCCCCAGCAGGTCCCCGAGCAGCCCGCCCAGCATCCGCTCCGGCAGCACCAGCACCGCCGCGTCCGCGTCCCCCGTCAGCGCCAGCTCGGGCGCGTAGATCCGGCCCAGGGCCCCGTACACCTGCGGCAGCAGGTAGAACACCCCGAGCAGGCCGAGCACGACCAGGGTGGTGCGCCGGGCGGCGCGGCCGTCGGGGCTGGTGTAGAAGCGGACGGCGACGTGCGGCAGGCCCATGGTGCCGAGGAAGGTCGCCAGGATCAGCCCGTACGTGGCGTACAGCCGGTGCTCCGGCCCGTCCCCGGACAGCGGCCGCGACCAGCCCGGCGTGTCCCGGGCGGCCCCGGCCCCCGGGTCCGGGACGGCCGAGCCGGCCGCGAACTCCAGCCGGGTGCGGGCCTGCACGGAGTGCCGGCCGGGCTCCAGCGTCAGCGGGGCGTCCCGGTAGGCGCGCCCGTCGACCCGGCCCGTCACCTTCAGGGCCAGCGGCTCGCGCACCGACACCCGTACGTCCCTCCCGAGGGTGACGGCGGTGTGCTCCCGGAAGACGGCCGGGGCGTCGAAGGAGGCGCGGGGCGCGCCGTCGCCCGCCCAGGCGGCGAGCAGGAAGAAGGCCGGCACCAGCAGGGCGGTCAGCTTGAGCCAGTACTGGAAGGCCTGCACGAAGGTGATGCTGCGCATCCCGCCCGCCGCCACCGCCGCCGTGACCACGCAGGCGACGACCAGCCCGCCCACCCAGTGCGGGGCTCCGGTCAGCACCTCCAGCGTCAGCCCGGCCCCCTGCAACTGCGGCAGCAGGTACAGCCAGCCCACGCCGAGCACGAACACCACCGCGATGCGCCGCACCGCCTGGGACCGGAGCCGGGCCTCGGCGAAGTCGGGCAGCGTGTACGCCCCCGAGCGGCGCAGCGGAGCCGCGACGAACACCAGCAGGACGAGGTACCCGGCGGTGTACCCGACGGGGTACCAGAGCATCTCCGGCCCCTGGAGCAGCACCAGCCCGGCGACGCCGAGGAAGGAGGCGGCGGAGAGGTACTCCCCGCCGATGGCGGCCGCGTTCAGCCGCGGGCCCACGGTGCGGGAGGCGACGTAGAAGTCGGAGGTGGTCCGCGATATCCGCAGGCCGAGCGAACCGACCAGCACCGTGACCAGGACGACGACGGTGACCGCGGTCAGCGCGTACGTCTGGTTCACCGGGCGTCCTTCGGCAGGCGGGGAGGGGATCTTGGAGTTTACGCAGCGCCCGCGCCCGGTAACAGGCCGGTTCCGGCCCTCAGAACGCCGGGTCGCGGTGCTCCGCGCAGGCGCGCAGGGCGATTTCCAGTTCCACGTACGATTCCTCCGCCCGCCGGAAGGCCAGCGTCAGGGCCGCCTCCGCGCTGGGCGGGAGCTGCTCGCGGGTGCCCTCGCGGGCCTCGAACAGCACGTCCGCCCAGCGGGCCGCCGCGCTGCGCAGCCGGGCCAGCAGGGCCTCGGCCTCCGCGGGGCCGGCGGCCCGGGTGCGGGGCAGTCCGGTCAGCGCGTCCAGCAGCGCCTCGATCTCGGACATGTCGCTCCTCCCGGGCCCGGAAGATCCACGATACGGCGGCCCGGGCGGCGGCGGGCCGCAGCGCCCGCCCGCTGCGGCCGACGGGCCCGGTGCATCGCCGTACGCCCCTCCCCGAGCGACGAACGGCGCCTTGGTACGCCGGACGGTCACCCGGGCGCGGGGGCGTGAGCCGGTGACGCGGCCGGGGCGCACGGGGCCCGGAATCAGTGGGAGGGGCAGACTGCGCCGTCGGCGTGGCCGGGCAGGAACTCCGCCCGCTCCTGCGCGGTGAGGTCACGGTTGACGGCATGGCAGATGTGGCCGATCGCCGCCTCGGGCCGGAAGTCGAGGTCCCGCAATTGCACGGTGCCGTCGGCGCCGGCGGTGGCGAGGGTGCGCCCGTCGGGGCTGAAGGCGACCGACCGTACCGCGCCGGCGTGGCCGGTGAGGGTCCGGCGCATCGTGCCGGTGGCCGCGTCCCACAACAGGACCTTCCAGTCGTCGCCCCCACTGGCGATCGTGCGTCCGTCGGGGCTGAACGCCACCGCGCGCACCGCGTAGTTGTGGCCGTACATCGGGCGCAGGGTCTTGCCGGTCGCCACGCTCCACACCCGCACGGTGTGGTCCTCGCTGCCTGTGGCGATCTCGCGCCCGTCGGGGCTGAACGCCACCGAGGTCACCGCTGCGGAGTGGTCCGTCAGCGTGGTGTGGGTGATGCCGGTGACCGTGTCCCACAGCCGTACCGTGTTGTTGCCCTTTTCGGTGCTGCTGGTTCCGGCGATGGCGAGCGTGTGTCCGTCGGGTCCGAACGCCACCGCGTACACCCAGTCCGTGTAGGCCGTGCTCGCGTTGCCGCGTTTGCCGGTGGCCGTGTCCCACAGCTGTACGGTCTTGTCGTCGCTCGCGGTGGCCAGGGTCTGCCCGTCGGGGCTGAACGCCAGGGACTGCACCGCGTCCCCATGGCCCGTGAGCGTGCGGAGCAACCTGCCGGTGGCCGTGTCCCACAGCCGTACGGTCTTGTCGCCGCCGGCGCTGGCGAGGATCCGCCCGTCGGGGCTGAACGCCACCGTGCCCACCCAGTCCTTGTGGCCTGTGAGCGTGCGGAGCAACTTGCCGGTGGCCGTGTCCCACAGCCGTACGGTCTTGTCGACGCTGCCGGTGGCGAGGGTCCGTCCGTCCGGGCTGAACGCCACCGAATTCACCGCGTCGGTGTGGCCCGTCAGCGCGGGACGGCTCTCATCGGCGGCCATGTCCCACAGCCGTACGGTCTTGTCCTCGCTGCTGGTGGCGAGGGTACGCCCGTCGGGGCTGAACGCCACCAGGGTCACCGCGCCGGTGTGCCCCGTGAGCGTACTGCGGAGCGTGCCGGTCTCCGGGTCCCACAGGTCCACGGTGTGGTCGTAGCTGCCGGTGGCCAGGGTGCGGCCGTCGGGGCTGAAGGCCACCGACGCCACCGCACCGGTGTGTTCGACGAGCGTGGCACGGGTGGTGCCGGTGGCCGTGTTCCACAGGTGCACCGTGTCGTCGAAGCTGCCGGTGGCCAGGGTGTGTCCATCGGGGCTGAAGGCCACCGTGTACACGTCGT
Organism: Streptomyces sp. NPDC032091; assembly: GCF_055580265.1. Lineage (NCBI taxonomy): Bacteria > Bacillati > Actinomycetota > Actinomycetes > Kitasatosporales > Streptomycetaceae > Streptomyces > Streptomyces sp. NPDC032091. The sequence continues at coordinate 84,573 of NZ_JBVILR010000020.1, forward strand.
CCGTGTGGCCCGTGAGCGTGGCACGGGTGGTGCCGGTGGCCGTGTCCCACAGGCGTGCGGTGTCGTCCAAGCCGCCGGTGGCCAGGGTGTGTCCGTCGGGGCTGAAGGCCACTGCGTACACCTCGTCCGTGTGGCCCGTGAGCGTGGCACGGGTGGTGCCGGTGGCCGTGTCCCACAGGCGCACCGTGTGGTCGGCGCTGCCGGTGGCCAGGGTGTGTCCGTCGGGGCTGAAGGCCACCGCGTACACCTCCCCCGTGTGACCGGAGAGAGTGGCGCGAGCCCTTCCGGTGGCCGTGTCCCACAACCGGACGGTCATGTCGTCGCTGCTGCTGGCCAGGGTGTGTCCGTCCGGGCTGAACGCCACCGATTCCACTCCTTTCGCGTGCCCGGTGAGCGGGGCCCGGGCCTTGCCGGTGGCGACGTCCCACAGCAGCACCGACTGGTCGGAGCTCCCGCTCGCGAGCGTGCGCCCGTCGGGGCTGAACGCCACCGTTGCCACCTCGTCGTGGCCGCGCAGAACCTGCCGCAGCGGGCTGGCCGTGCTGCGCTCCAGGCTTTCGACGGCCTCGGAGGTGTGGTCGATGCGGTACGACCGTACGGCCAGCAGCGCCGCGAGGTCGGCGTTCGCGCCGAGGAGCGTCTCGGACCGGGTGGCGAGCTGCCGGGACAGGGCCTCCTGCCGTTGGGTGACGGTCGTCCGCCACTGCCAGATGGTGCCTCCCACTGCGACCAGCGCGAGGGCGAGCAGGCCGGCCAGGATCATGTTCAGGCGTCTGCTGCGCCGGATGGCGGCCTGCTGGCGCTCCCGGCTCGCGGTCAGGAAGTCCGCGATCTCACCGGGCAGGTGCCGCTGCCGGGACCAGTCCAGGCCCTCCGCGAGGGCCGTTCCTCCCAGCAGGTCCCCCGGGTCCTTGCCGGCGGCCCAGCGGGCGCGCCGGTCGCGGGTGTGGTCGAACCACTCCTGGAAGCGGTGGTCCTGACCGACCCACTCGCGCAGCGTGCCCCAGTCCTGGATGAGCGCGTCGTGGATCAGTTCGGCGGCCGGCGGTCCCGCGGGAGCGTCCGGGTTCCCGGGATCGAGAGGGGTGTGCGTGGTGATGATGCGGTGACGGGTGAGGGCGGCCAGTACCTCGTCGAACCCCTCGTCGCAGGGCCCGGCGCCGGGGTCGGCCGCCAGGTCGCGCAGCTCGTGCAGGGGGACCTGCTCGCGAATGGCGGGAATGTGGTGGGACAGGTCGGCGGGCCGCACCAGCGAGGTGAGGATCCGCTGTGCGATCGGGCGGCGCTCGGGCGGCAGCTGCTCCATGGCCGTGTCGCACCATGTGGTCAGGCTGCCGGTGACACCGCCGATGCGCCGGTACGCGTCGTGGGTGAGGTAGCCGTCCTGACGCCTCTCCCACAGCTGACTGAGCGCCAGCTCCAGCAGGGGCAGCACCGTTACCGGTGCCTCGCGGGACGCCGTGCCCCCGGGGGTGGTGGCCAGGACGTCGTTGATGATCTGCTCGGGCAGGCCGGGCTGGAAGCGGGCCCCCATGCGCCCGGCCGGCAGGGTGATGATGTCGTGCAGGTCCCGCTGGCTCAGGGCGCCCGGTACGTTGAGCAGTCCTGGCACGGCTGCCTCGAACATGCGGGCCAGGGCGGCCAGCTGTGGGTAGAAGTCGTCCCGCATGATCAGGATCACGCTCAGTTCGGCAGGTGACTTGACCGCCGCGGTGATCTCGTTCGTGGCCGCGAGGCGGCGCTCGTGCTGCGGCCCGTTCTCGGACTGGGCGAGGAGCTCCTCGAACTGGTCGACGACCAGGACGACACGCCAGTGGAAGGGCTCGGCCGCGAGCCTGCGGGTGACGGCTGCGGCGATCCCCTCGGTGGCGGCCCCGGGCAGCCCGGCCCGTTCGAGCTCGGCCAGCAGGTCCTGTCTGGGCCGGGCGACCACGGGCAGCCACCGGTCGCTCTGTGGCAGTTCCCCCGCGGCCAGGGCGGGCAGGACACCCGCCTCGACCAGTGAGGACTTGCCCGAACCGGAGGGCCCGAGCAGCAGCGTGAGCCGCTGCTGCTGAGCCAGGTTCGCCAGCACCTGCCGCACGGCCTCTCCGCGGCCTTCGAACCACTGGGCCTGCTCGGCGGTGAACCGCTCCAGGCCCTGGTAGGGGCACACTTCCTGCTCGGCCAGCTCGGGCCACACCTCCCGCAGTACCTGCGTGGGAGTGACGTAGGCGATGCCCTGCCCCCGCTCGTACTCGTCCGGTGCGGTGATCTCGGTGAGCATGCCGATGACCAGGCCCGTGACCTCGTCGACGACCGGACCGCCGCTGAAGCCGGTGGTCAGGTCGTTGGCACTGGTGAGCTGCAGGTACGCGTTCCGTCCGTCGGCCGCCGGCAGCAGATCACCGGCCACCCCGAAGCCGAAGTGGCCTCCCGGCGGGGCCTGGGCGGGGAATCCGAACGAGCGCACCGGGTGGCCCCGGCAGCCCGCCGCCGTGCCCGTCGGCAACCCCTCCATGCCTTCGGAGGTGCCGCGCAGCCGCACGATGGCCACGTCCTCGCCCTCGGGAGCACGCCATGCCTCCTCCAGGACGCGGCCTTCCAGACGGGGCGCCCCGGGAGTGCGGGGGAAGTCCAGACGTACGTCCCCACCCGGCCGCGAGCCGGCAGCGCGCACGACGTGCGCACAAGTGACCAGGACGTCCTCGGAGAGCAGGAAGCCCGCGCCGACCACGCCGCCGTCCGGTCCCAGCACCTGGGCCACGGTGGAGAGCAGTCCCGAGGAGAGACCGCTGTCGGGTTTCGTGCCGGGGGCGGCCACGGGGTCAGCCCGCCGTGATCAGGGACCGCCCGTCCCGGGCGGTCGGGCCGGTGCGCGTCATGTCCTCCTCCGCGAGTCGTGCTCCGCCGCGGGGGCGTGGCGCTACGGCGCGGTGGTCGGCGTGAGGTCGTCTCGGCCGCGAACGGTCCGTTCGACAGCCCTCTCCAGCATGCGCCCTCCCGGTGCCTACCGCATCCCGGCACGACGCGCCACCGGAGCGGCTTTTGCCCCCCTCGGCCCGGGCCCTACCCCGTCGCCTGGCGCATCAGCAGGTCGCGGAGCTGGCGGGCGTGGCGGCGGCTGACCTGGAGTTCGGCCGAGCCGACTCGGACGCTGGTGGTGCCCGCGTCCACCCGGAGTTCGTCTATCCGGCCCAGCGCCACCAGGTGGCGGCGGTGGATGCGGACGAACCCGCGGGCCGCCCAGCGTTCCTCCAGCGTGGACAGCGGGATGCGCACCAGGTGGCTGCCGCCGTCGGTGTGCAGCCGGGCGTAGTCGCCCTGGGCCTCGACGTACGCGATGTCCGCGATGGCCACGAACCGGGTGACGCCGCCCAGTTCGACGGCGATCTGCTCCGGCCCCCGCTCGGCGGCGCCCTCCTCGGGGGCGGGCCCCCGCCGCACCGGGACGGTCCGCGGCGGCTCGGCGGCCGCCGCCGGGTGCGCCGTCCCCCGGGGGTCGCCGAGCAGCGCCCGGGCCCGGCGTACGGCCTCGGCCAGCCGCTCCGGCCGGACGGGCTTGAGGACGTAGTCCACCGCCTTGAGGTCGAAGGCCTGGACGGCGAAGCCCTCGTGGGCGGTGACGAACACGATCAGCGGCGGCCGCGCGAACCCGGCCAGCAGCCGGGCGACGTCCAGTCCGGTCAGCCCGGCCATCTGGATGTCCAGGAAGACCACGTCGATGGCGTCGGGTCCGTCGGGGCCGCTCTCCACGGCCCGGGTGATCCGGCGCAGTGCCTCGGTGGCGTCCGAGGCGCCCTCCGCGCTGAGCACCCGGTCGTCGGAGCGCAGCAGGTACAGCAGTTCCTCCAGCAGGGGCAACTCGTCGTCGACGGCCAGTACGCGCAGCATGGGCCGAGTCTAGGCACGGCCCCCGCCCGGGGGGAGGAGGGCGGGGGCCGTGCGGCCGGTGCGTGGGGGGATCCGCGAGAGCTCCGGGGCTACTGGGCGCCGAGGAGCTTGCCGTCGGGGGCGACGGCGTACCAGGTCCCGCCCACGCCCTGGCCGTTGGTGTCGCCGGGCTTCTTGTCGCCGGTGAAGGTGTAGACGGGCCAGCAGTTGACGGTCTGCTGCTTGCCGCCGTCGGGGCGGTCGAGGACCAGGTAGTTCTTCTCGGCGATTCCGTTCCCGCGCTCCGACGGCGGGACGGCCGGCCACTTGGCCAGGCAGTCGCCGGTGCACTTGGAGACCATCGGCCAGGCGGTGTCGGGCTTGAACCGGTAGACGGTCATGCCGTTGCCGTCGACGACGTGCGCGCCGAGCTTCGGGTCCTCGGCCACCGTCAGGGCGCCGGCCGCCTTGCCGGGGGCGCCGGCCGGAGCGGGGGCCGCGCCCTTGGCCGCCTTCTTGCCGTCGGGGGCGAGGGCGAACCAGGTGCCGCCGACGCCCTGGCCGTTCAGCTCGCCCGCCTTGGTGTCCTTGGCGTAGCGGTACGCGGGCCAGCCGGCCACGGTCAGCTGCTTGGTGCCGTCCTTGCGGACCACCTCGCCGAGGACGGACGGGTCCATGCCCGCGGCGGCGCTCGCGTCGCCGGCCGGCACCACCGGCCAGGCCTTGGCGCAGTCGCCGTCGCAGTTCGAGGCCGGGGGCTTGGCGGTGTCCTTGTCGAAGCGGTACAGGGTGAACCCGGCGCTGTCGGTCAGTACCGGCCCGAGCTTGTCGGTGGTGGCGACGGCGAGCGCACCGCCCGGTTTGGCGCCGGCGTCCCCGGCGGCCCCGCCGCCCGCGTAGGGGTCGGCGGCGGGAGCGGCGGCGGCGGCCCCGGCAGGCTTGGCCGCGTCGGCCTTGTCGGCCTTGTCGTCCCCGTTGCAGGCGGTCGCCGCCAGCACGACGACGACCGCGACCGCGGCCAGGGTGGTTCCGCGCTTGATGCCCATGGTGATCTCTCCCGTGTGTGTTCCCGCCGGGTCCGGGGGTCGTTCGCCCCCGGACCCGTCAACTCGTGCGGAACACGGGCCCGCAGGAGCGCGACGTTCACCGGGGGCGGTATGGCGTGTTTCACTCACCCGCCGTCGAACCCGGCCCGCCGCATGGCCGTGACCACAGCGAGGCCGAGGATCCGGTGTCCGGCGTCGTTGGGGTGCAGCCCGTCCGCGAGGTGCTCGGGCCCCAGCAGGTCCCGCCCCGGGAGCAGGGCGAGCCGTGCGTCCCCGGCGGCGATCCGGTCCCGGGTGGCCCGCTCCATCGCGTCGCGCAGGGCGCCCAGGGTGGCGCCGAGCCGGTTCGGGGCGCGTTCGGCGTCGGGGCGCAGTACGGGGGAGACCAGCAGGAGCGGGGTCCGGGGGTGGCCCTGGCGGACCAGGTCGAGGAAGACGCGGGTGGTCTCGTACAGCAGGGTGGCCGTGTAGGGGACGCGGGTCCAGCAGTTGGTTCCGAAGGCGAGGGTCAGGGCGTCCGCGGGGAGGGCCGCCAGCTGCTCGGCGGTGGCCAGCTCCCCGCGCGCGGCGCCCGCGTACCCGAGGTTCACGGTGTCCCAGCCGAGCGCCCGTCCGGCGACGGCGGCCCAGCCGTGGGCGGGACGGGTGGACCACCAGCCCTCGGTGATCGAGTCGCCGTGCACCACCCACCGCGGGGCGGGCGGCGCGGGGGCGAGGTCCCCGCCGACCCCGCGCACCCCCAGGATCCGCGGGGACTGCGCCTCGGGCGGGTGGACGGTGAAGGGACCGGGGCCGCCGGGCAGGGGGACGCGTACGACGGCCTCGGCGGCGGGGTCGGTGAAGACCTCGCGGACCATCCCGTGGCGGTCCCAGAGGGAGAAGCCGTGGGCGAGGTCGCGCAGGGCGTCCGTGGGGCCGGGGACGGCGGCCCGGTAGTGGATCTCCACCGCGTGCGCCCCCTGGGACAGGAACTCCAGGCGGACCCCGATCGGCAGGGTGGCCCGTTCGCCGGTGTCCCAGGGCAGCCGCTGGGTGTCGGCAGGGTCGGCCCGGACCGGCCGGTCCCGGTCCAGCCAGGCGATCCCGCGCAGGAAGGGGCCCGGATCGAGCCAGGCCGTGGCCGTGCTGTCGGCGTCCATGGCGGCACGCTGCGGGAATTCTGACGGGCTGTCAAGGACGACCCGGGGAGGCGGTCGCGCACTGATCGATCATCCGCGTGCAACAAAGGGCCATCCGGGACAGATCCGCGCAACGATCGTGCGCCAATGTGCAAGGATGGTGCATTACGGGCGGTATCACTCAGCTCGTAGGCTCACCCCCTGTACGTGGAGTGGCGCGGACCGCCTGCTCGGCGGTCCCCCCATGCCCAGACTCCCGTCTGTGTCCTGCCCGGACCGCTGCGGTCGACGCCCGAACCGTCCCCATCCGCAGTGTCAAAGGAGTCCCCTCGTGCTCGATCAGGGCCAGGCACCCCCGCTCTCCCCGGAGACGCGCAAGCCCGTGAACCCGCTGCTGCGCCGCAAGCCGGTCGAGCGGCTCGTCGCCGAGGGCGGCCAGGGCGAGGGCGGCTCGCTGCGCCGCTCGCTCACCATGTGGCAGCTGACCATGATCAGCATCGGTGCCACCCTGGGCACCGGCATCTTCGTCGTCCTCGGCACCGCCGCCCCCAAGGCCGGCCCCGCCGTGACGATCTCCTTCGTGATCGCGGGCCTCACCGCCCTGTTCTCGGCCCTCTCCTACGCCGAGCTGGCCGGCTCCGTCCCGGTCTCCGGCTCCTCGTACAGCTACGCGTACGCCACCATGGGCGAGCTCATAGCCTGGATCTGCGGCTGGTGCCTGGTCCTGGAGTACGCCGTCTCCGTCGCGGCCGTCGCCGTCGGCTGGGGCCAGTACCTCAACGAGCTCCTCGACGGGACCATCGGGGTCACCATCCCCGGCGCCATTTCCGCCCCGCTGGGCGACGGCGGGGTCATCAACCTGCCCGCGCTGGTCGTCGTCCTCCTCTCCATGGTCTTCCTGATGCGCGGCGCCAAGGAGAGCGCCACGGTCAACTCGATCATGGTCGCGGTGAAGATCGTCACGCTGCTGCTCTTCATCGGCATCGGCGTCATGGGCATCAAGTCCGGCAACTACACGCCGCTCGCCCCGCTCGGCGTCACCGGCATCAGCGCCGCCGCCTCCACCCTGTTCTTCTCCTACATCGGCTTCGACGCCGCCTCCACCGCCGGTGAAGAGGCCAAGAACCCGAAGAAGGACCTGCCGCGCGCGATCATGCTCTCGCTGGGCATCGTCACCGTCCTCTACGTTCTCGTCGCCTTCGTCGCCGTCGGCGCCATGCCGTGGCAGGACTTCGAGGGCACCGAGGCCGCGCTCGCCCAGATCATGACCGATGTCACCGGCACCAGCGTCTGGGGCGTCGTCCTCGCCGCCGGCGCCGTGATCGCGATCTTCTCCGTGGTCTTCGCCGTCCTCTACGGCCAGACCCGCATCCTCTTCGCGATGTCCCGCGACGGCCTCGTCCCCAAGGTCTTCGCCAAGGTCGACGAGAAGACCGGCGCCCCCCGCGCCAACGTCGTCATCGTCTCCCTCTTCTGTGGCGTCCTCGCGGCCTTCATCCCGCTGGGCAAGCTCGCCGACGCCACCAGCATCGGCACCCTCTTCGCCTTCGGCCTGGTCAACATCGCCGTGATCATCCTGCGCTACAGCAAGCCCGACATGCCGCGCACCTTCAAGGTGGCCCTGTTCCCGGTCACGCCGATCCTGGGCTTCCTCGCCTGCGCCTACATGATGTTCAGCCTCGATCTGCCGACGTGGGTCGTCTTCGGTGGCTGGATGGCCGTCGGCCTCGTGGTCTACTTCACCTACGGCATCCGCCGCTCCCGCCTGGCCACGGAAGAAGTGGCCACAGCAGAAATGTGATCCATCCGCAGTGCGACTGAACGATCTCGACGAACGCATCGTGCACGCCCTCGCCGAGGACGCCCGACGCTCCTACGCCGACATCGGCTCCGAGGTGGGCCTCTCCGCCCCCGCCGTCAAGCGCCGCGTGGACCGGCTGCGCGCCGAAGGCGCCATCACCGGATTCACCGTCCGCGTGGACCCGGCGGCCATGGGCTGGGAGACCGAGGGCTTCATCGAGATCTACTGTCGCCACAACACCTCGCCGGACGACATCCGGCGAGGGCTGGAGCGGTACCCCGAGGTGGTGTCCGCGTCGACCGTCACCGGCGACGCGGACGCCCTCGTCCAGGTCTTCGCCTCGGACATGCGCCACTTCGAGCGGGTCCTGGAACGCATCGCGGGCGAGCCCTTCGTCGAACGGACCAAGTCCGTCCTCGTCCTCTCGCCGCTGCTGCGCCGCTTCACCTCCGGCGCACCCGCGTAACGGCCACGCCCCCGCCCACCCGGCGGGGGCGCCGTCGTCTCCGGCCGTCGCCTGGGCCCTGACCGAGCGGCCCGTCGGGGACCCGGCCGCGCGGGGCGCCCTGGCCCTGTACGAGCGGCTGCGAGCCCTGCGGCACGGCCCGGACGCGCTCGTCCCGCTCGGCGGCTTCTTCGAGGAGCCGGCCGCCATCGCCGCGACCGACCCGGCGTTCACCCCGTACGCGGGGACCGTCCTGCCCTGCCCGGAGCCGTTGCGGGAAGGAGCCCCAGGCTCCTCCACCGCCCTGGACGACGGGCTGCTCGTGGTGGCCGTCCCCGGCGGGGACGCCTTCCTGCGCGTCGCCGCCCTCGCCGACCCGGAGCGGAGGGCGCGGGCCGAGCGGATCGCCGCCACCGTCCGGGAGGGCCACCTGGCGACCGTCCTGCGCCGCCACCGCGACCTCCTGGCCAGCCTGGACCGGCTGGCCGCCCGCGCCGCCGGCACCCCGGTGCCCGAGGGCGGCTACGAGGCGAATCCCGCGCTCAGCGCCCCGGAGCTGGTCGCCGACGTCGCCGCGGCCCTCGGGACCGGTACGGACGCAGCCGCCCTCCACCTCCAGCTGCTGGCCCTCGCCCGCCCCACCGACCGGGCCGTCCGCCGCTGGAACGGCTGGACCGCCGCCCGGCACAAGGCGGCCCGGGCGGAGCTGCTGGCGACCGGTGCCGTGGTGAGCGACCAGCGGGCCCGCGCGGGCCGGACCCTGTTCGTGCCCGGCGCTTGGACGCGGGCCACGGCCCCGCACCTGCCCGTGGAGACGGCGAAGCTGGACGCGCACCTGGCGTCCGCCTCGGGCACGACCCTCCACCTGCCCCTGCTGCGCCTGCCGGCACCCGTCCCGCCGCACGAGCTGTTCGCCCGCGCCTGGGCCGAGAGGGGAGCCTGAAGGGGACCCGCGGACGGACCGGGGGATCGGGGAGCCGGGGCGACACACGGCCACGGCCACGGGGACGGGGGCCGGGCGGAGGGCCGGACGGCCGCTGATCCGCGTGTTCATCGCCTCGGCCGTCCGGCCCCCTGCCCCAGCCCCCGTCTCCGCCGACGCTACGGGAGGCCCGGTCGGCACTCAATGAACCGCGTGTTAAACCGTGCTACGCGCGGTCCTCCGACGTCCCGGGCGTCCGCAGCCCGATGAAGACCGGCTCCCGGCGCAGCGCGAAGCCCATCGACTCGTACAGCCGGATCGCGTTCGTGTTGTCGGCGGCCGCGTGCAGGAACGGCACGTCCCCGCGCTCGCGGATCCCCGCCGCCACCGCCCGCACCAGCAGCGCCGCCAGCCCCCGGCCGCGGTGGTCCGGGTGGGTGCACACCGCGCTGATCTCCGTCCAGCCCGGCGGCCGCATCCGCTCCCCGGCCATCGCCACCAGCCGGCCCTCCCGGCGGATCCCCAGGTAGGTGCCCAGCTCGACGGTGCGCGGCAGGAAGGGGCCCGGCTCGGTCAGCTCCACCAGCGCCGTCATCTCCGCCACGTCGTCCGGCCCGAGCCGCACCGCCTCCGGTGCGGCCTCGGCCCGTACCGCCGAACCGTCCAGCTGCACGCCCGGGATGCGCCGTACGGTCTCCCAGCCGGCCGGCGGGGTCGGCAGACCGGTCAGCCACACCTCCCGCCCCGGCCCCACCAGCGCGGCCAGGTCCGCCCAGGCGGCCGGGTCCGCCGGGTCGGCGACGGCCGCGAAGGGGTTCGCCGCGGGCAGGTAGCGGGCGGCCCCGCTCCCGGAGTACTCGGCGAAGGCGCGGTGCGGGCCGGTCAGCGCGGCCCACACCGGGTTGTCCAGCGGGGCGGCGCGATTCTCGTGGGACATGCGGTGCGGGGTCCTTCCTCGGGACGGCCGCCCTCGACCCCGGCGCGGCGGGCGCGGGACTGCGGCCACGGCGGCAGGGTAAGCCCCCGCAGCCCCCGGGAGCAGCGGATTTACGACCGCGGCCCACCACCCCCTTCCCGCCCCCCGTTCCCACACCGCCGGGGCCCCGCGCAACGAATCGCCGGGTGGGCGGCAGAACGCGCAACGAATCGATGAGGCCAGCGCAACGCTGACGGCTTGTCCCGATCGAACGCCCGAACGTACCGTTTTACGACCCCCACCCCACCTGTCACAGAGGTACGCCCATGCCCCCGCTGCGCACCGCACTCCTCCAGAGCTCCGGACGGCTCGGCGACACCGCCGAGAACCTGAAGCGGCTCGACGAGGCCGCGGCGCGCGCCGCACAGGGCGGGGCCGGGCTCCTCGTGACGTCGGAGATGTACCTGACCGGCTACGCGCTGGAGGTCGGGGAGATCGCGGGCCTGGCCGAGCCGGCCGACGGCGAGTCCGCCCACGCCATCGGCGGCATCGCCCGCCGCCACGGGATCGCCGTGCTCTACGGCTACCCCGAGCGCGAGGGCGACACCGTCTACAACTCGGCCCAGCTCGTCGGCCCCGACGGGGCCCGCCTGGCGAACTACCGCAAGACCCATCTGTTCGGCTGCTTCGAGCAGGAGGCCTTCACCCCCGGCGACGTCCCCGTCGTCCAGGCCGACCTGAACGGCCTCCGCGTCGGCATCATGATCTGCTACGACGTGGAGTTCCCGGAGAACGTACGGGCCCACGCGCTGGCCGGGACCGACCTCCTCCTGGTCCCGACCGCGCAGATGCACCCGTTCCAGTTCGTCGCCGAACAGCTGGTCCCGGTACGGGCCTTCGAGAACCAGATGTACGTCGCGTACGTCAACCGGACCGGCCCCGAGGGCGAGTTCGAGTTCGTCGGCCTCAGCTGCCTCGCCAGCCCGGACGGGGTCACCCGCACCCGCGCCGGCCGCGGCGAGGAAATGGTGTTCGGCGAGGTCGACGGGGAGCTCCTGGAAGCCTCCCGCGAGACCAACCCGTACCTGCGCGACCGCCGTCCCGGGCTCTACGCCTCCCTCGTCTGAGGGCCGCCCGCACCCCCCTTCACCACCCCGCCCGCCCAGCCCTGCCTGCTCTGCCGCAAGGAGACGTACCCCCATGACGTCCACGGTGCCCACCACCGCCGTCCCGCACGGCGACGGACAGCTCCCGCCGATCACCATGTTCGGCCCGGACTTCCCGTACGCGTACGACGACTTCCTCGCCCACCCGGCGGGCCTGGGCCAGATACCGGCGACCGAGCACGGCACCGAGGTCGCCGTGATCGGCGGCGGCCTGTCCGGCATCATCTCCGCCTACGAGCTGATGAAGATGGGCCTCAAGCCCGTCGTCTACGAGGCCGACCAGATCGGCGGCCGCCTGCGCACCGTCGGCTTCGAGGGCCCGGGCACCGAGGGCCTCACGGCGGAGATGGGCGCCATGCGCTTCCCGCCCTCCTCCACGGCCCTGCAGCACTACATCGACCTGGTGGGCCTGCAGACCCAGCCCTTCCCGAACCCGCTCGCCGAGGCCACCCCCTCGACGGTCGTGGACCTCAAGGGCGAGACCCACTACGCCGAGACCATCGCCGACCTCCCGCAGGTCTACCGCGACGTCGCCGCCGCGTGGAACGCCTGCCTCGACGAGGGCGCCGACTTCTCCGACATGAACCAGGCGATGCGCGAGCGGGACGTCCCGCGCATCCGCGAGATCTGGGCCAAGCTCGTCGAGAAGCTCGACAACCAGACCTTCTACGGCTTCCTGTGCGAGTCGGAGGCCTTCCAGTCCTTCCGCAAGCGCGAGATCTTCGGCCAGGTCGGCTTCGGCACCGGCGGCTGGGACACCGACTTCCCGAACTCCATCCTGGAGATCCTGCGCGTCGTCTACACCGAGGCCGACGACCACCACCGCGGCATCGTCGGCGGCTCGCAGCAGCTGCCGATGCGCCTGTGGGAGCGCGAGCCCGAGAAGATCGTCCACTGGGCCCAGGGCACCTCGCTGTCCTCCCTGCACGACGGCGCCCCGCGCCCGGCCGTGACGCGCCTGCACCGCACCGCGGGCAACCGCATCACCGTCACGGACGCCAACGGCGACATCCGCACCTACCGCGCCGCGATCTTCACCGCGCAGTCCTGGATGCTGCTGTCCAAGATCGCCTGCGACGACACGCTGTTCCCGATCGACCACTGGACGGCGATCGAGCGCACCCACTACATGGAGAGCTCGAAGCTCTTCATCCCCGTCGACCGGCCGTTCTGGCTGGACAAGGACGAGGAGACGGGCCGCGACGTCATGTCGATGACCCTCACCGACCGCATGACCCGCGGTACCTACCTCCTGGACGACGGGCCGGACCGGCCGGCCGTCATCTGCCTCTCGTACACCTGGTGCGACGACAGCCTGAAGTGGCTGCCGCTGTCCGCGAACGAGCGGATGGAGGTCATGCTGAAGTCCCTCGGCGAGATCTACCCCAAGGTCGACATCCGCCGCCACATCATCGGCAACCCGGTGACCGTGAGCTGGGAGAACGAGCCCTACTTCATGGGCGCGTTCAAGGCGAACCTGCCGGGCCACTACCGCTACCAGCGGCGCCTGTTCACCCACTTCATGCAGGACGGCCTCCCCGAGGACAAGCGCGGCATCTTCCTCGCGGGCGACGACATCTCCTGGACGGCCGGCTGGGCCGAGGGCGCCGTCCAGACCGCCCTGAACGCGGTCTGGGGCGTCATGCACCACCTCGGCGGCTCCACGGACGCCACCAACCCGGGCCCGGGCGACGTCTACGACGAGATCGCCCCGGTCGAACTCCCCGAGGACTGATCCCCTCCGGCACCCGAGACCACGGGCCGCCCCCGCGTTCCCCACGCGGCGGCGGCCCGTTCCCATGCCCGGGTACGGGCCCCTCCGCGCGGGCTGCCGTCCCACTCCACCGTGCCCCGGAGCCCGGGAGGCGGGAGCCCCGGCCGCACCGGGGTTTCAGCCCGTCGGGGTCAGGAGGCAGCGGCCTACCAGGCCGACGCCCGCGTCCAGGGATTCCTCGAACTCCTCCGCCAGGTCGGGGGAGCGGCGCAGGGTCCACAGGAGGCGGGCCGCCGCCCAGGCTCCGGCGCGGGCGCGTTCCAGGCTCCAGGAGCCCAGGAGGTGGGTCAGGGGGTCGGCGATCTCCAGGAGGTCGGGGCCCGGCATCAGGTCCTCCCGGATGCGTTCCTCCAGGGAGACCAGGGTGTCGCCGACCCGGTGGAAGTCGGCCTCCAGGGCCGCCGGGGCGCAGTCCAGCACCCGGCAGGTGGACACCACCGCCAGGGCCAGGTCGTGCCCGATGTGGGCGTTGATCCCGGCCAGGGCGTGCTGGAGCGGGCGCACCCCCGGGTGGCGGCGGTACTGCAGGAGCGGGCGCCAGCAGGCCGGCGCCCGGTCCGACTCCACGGCCGCCAGGTACCGCTCCGCGAACCGCACGCTCAGCGTCTCGGCCCGCCGGGGCTCGGGGAAGCCCCCGTGCTCGATCCGCTCGTGCAGGCTCTGCGTCACGGTCAGGTAGACCCGGTTGAAGACGGCCACGCCGTCCTGCGCCGGCAGCCGCTCGTCGAGGACGCGCATCCGCGCGAGTACCGCTTCCATGGAGGACAGCGTCACAGCCGCGGCGGCCGGCGCGGGGAACTTGGCCGTAGGCTTCGCCGGTTCGGGCGAAGCGCCGTCAACCCCGCTTGTCCAGGGGCTCCCCGGTGCCCTCGTCGTATGCGGAGGTGCCCGAGTCCAGCAGCGGCTCCTGGCGCTTGAGGTGCTCCGGCGCGAAGTAGCGCAGCGCGTGGTAGCCGGTGATCACAACGATCGTGCCGAGCGCGATGCCGCCCAGTTCGAAGCTGTCGCTGAAGTGCAGCTTGACCCCGCCGACGCCGATGATGATGCCGGCGGCGGCCGGGACCAGGTTCAGCGGATTGCGCAGGTCCACCCGCCCGTTCAGCCAGATCTGCGCGCCGAGCAGGCCGATCATGCCGTACAGGATCACGGTGATGCCGCCCAGCACCCCGCCGGGGATCGCGGCGACGACCGCGCCGAACTTGGGGCACAGGCCGAAGAGCAGCGCGAAACCGGCCGCCGCCCAGTAGGCCGCCGTGGAGTAGACCCGGGTGGCGGCCATGACGCCGATGTTCTCCGAGTACGTGGTGTTGGGCGGCCCGCCCACCGCGGTGGACAGCATGGACGCGGCGCCGTCGGCGGCGATGGCGGTGCCGAGCTTGTCGTCGAGCGCGTCGCCCGTCATCTCGCCGACGGCCTTGATGTGCCCGGCGTTCTCGGCGATCAGCGCGATCACCACCGGCAGCGCGATCAGGATCGCCGACCACTCGAAGGACGGCCCGTGGAGGGACGGCAGCCCGATCCAGTCGGCCTTGCCGACACCGGAGAGGTCCAGCCGCCAGTGGTCCACGGCCTCGGTCCCACCCGCCGGCGAGTGGATCTTGCCGAAGACCAGGTCGAAGACCCACGAGATCCCGTACCCGAAGACCAGGCCCAGGAAGATCGCGATCCGCGACCAGAACCCGCGCAGGCACACCACCGCCAGCCCGGTGAACAGCATGGTCAGCAGGGCCGTCCACTGGTCCTGCGGCCAGTACGTGGCCGCCGTCACCGGAGCCAGGTTGAACCCGATCAGCATCACCACCGCGCCCGTCACCACCGGCGGCATCGCCGCGTGGATGATCCGCGCCCCGAACCGCTGCACGGCCAGACCCGCCAGGAAGAGCGCCGCGCCGACCACGAACACCGCGCCCGTGACCACCGCGCTGTCCCCGCCGCCGGCCCGGATCGCCGCCGCCACGCCCACGAAGGACAGCGAACAGCCCAGGTACGAGGGCACCCGGCCGCGCGTCGCGAGCAGGAAGACGGCGGTGGCGATGCCCGACATCATGATGGCCAGGTTCGGGTCCAGGCCCATCAGCACCGGGGAAACGAAACTCGCGCCGAACATCGCGACCACGTGCTGGGCGCCGAGCCCGGCGGTGCGCGGCCACGACAGCCGCTCGTCCGGCCGCACCACCGCGCCAGGGGCGGGGGTCCGCCCGTCTCCGTGCAGGGTCCAGCGCAGGCCGAAACCCATGTTCCACCACTTCCGTTCCGCCGAGAGGTCAAGGATCATGACCGCAGGGCGGCCAGCCATATATTACGGCCGGTTAGCTGTGGGTTCGTCCCGATTGGCGTCCTCGTGCCGGGAGAGGTACGCGTCGAACGTGACGCGGCCCACCGCCCGCCCGGGCGGCGTCAGGATGCCCCCGCGCCGGCACGCCCCGTACGCGCGCCCCGCGAGCGGTACGCCGAGCACCCGCCGCCGGCTCCCCGTCGCCGCGAGGTAGGCGCGGGCCCACTCCTCCAGGGTGCGGACCTCCGGCCCGCCCATGTCGGGCACCCGCCCGGCCGGCTCCGGCACCGCCAGCTCCGCGAGCCGTTCCGCGACCTCCTCGACCGCGATCGGCTGCACCCGCACGCCCTTGGGCAGCGGCACGACCGGAACCAGCGGAAGCCTCGCCATCGAGGCCGTCACCTGCGCCACCAGGTCGTGGAACTGGGTGGTCCGCAGGATCGTCACCCCCAGCCCGGACTCCTCCAGCATCCGCTCCACCCGCAGCTTCGTCCGGTAGTAGCCGAGCGGCACCACGTCCACCCCGACGATCGAGATGTAGACGAGGTTGCCGACGGTCCCGGCCCGCCGGGCCGCGTCGATCAGGTGCCCGGCGGCCACGTCGTCGCCCCCGCGCGGTGAGGTCGCGCAGTGGACGACCACCCCGACGCCCGCCATCGCCGCGTCCAGCCCGCGTCCGTCGCGCAGGTCGACCGGGTGGGCGGTGGAGGACCGGCTCAGCGCCCGCACCTCGTGGCCGTGGTCGCGCAGCAGGGTGACGACCAGGGAGCCGAGGTTTCCGGTGCCGCCGGTCACGAGGATCGTGCTCATCTTCGGGGTGTCCTTCCGCGGGGGAGTGCTGTCTCCCAGGGGACAGACCGGGGCGCCGGAATGTGACACCGGCGCGCGGGAGGGGCCCGGACGTGCGAGGACCCGGTGGCCGCCGGGCCACCGGGTCCTCACGTCACCTCACCCGCGGGGGGTCAGCAGGCGCCCAGGTCCTTCCAGACGCCCCACTGGCCGGTGGTGCCGGGCTCCTCGTTCTGCGTCCACCACTGGGCCTTCCAGGTGTGGCCCTTGTGCGAGACGACGCTCCCGCCGGTGTAGACCGTGCCCGCCACGTACGCCGGGCTGGTGCAGGTCCCGCCCGGGGGCGTGGTCGGGGGCGTGGTCGGCGGGGTGGTGGGAGGCGTCGTCGGCGGCGTGGTGGGCGGCGTGGTCGGGGGCTGGCTGCCGCCCGGCTCCGTCACCGTGGTGCCGCGTGCCAGGTCGCCGGCGAGGGCGTACGTCGTGCCGGAGACGTTCACCGTCCAGTTGGACGGCGTGGACACCGGCAGGTAGTAGTTGAACGCGAGGTCGACCGTGGCGCCGGGGGCCAGCGACTGCCAGGCCGGGAGCTTCAGCGAGACCCGCTGGAAGTCGCCCTTCAGGCCGCCCACGTTGGCGCCGGAGTGGCCGGTGGCGATCACCTTGGTGCCGAAGCCGGACTGGTCCGAGGCGTTGGCCGGGGCCGAGGTGCCGTAGTCGAACTGGAACTCGGTGCCGCCGGGCAGGGTGGTCTTCGTGTTGTTGGTGATCTTCAGCTTCGGGGTGATCGGGTAGTTGGAGTCGCCCAGCTTGAAGTCCGTGAACTCCGTCTTGATGTCCACCGCCTGGGTGGGCAGTGTGCTCCCGGCCTTCTTCGCGCCGTAGGGGGAGGCCGCCTTGAACTTGTCGTACATCAGCGAAGTGAGGGTGGAGCCCATTTCGTACTGGCCCTTGGCCGCGTTGTACGCGTAGTCGCCCGCCAGCTCCCAGACCATCGTGCCGCCGATGCCCTTGTCCACGACGTAGTCGGCCTTGGCGGCGACGGACTGCTCGTCCTCCGTCGACAGGAAGACCTTCTTCTGCGCGTTCCACAGCCACGGCGCCACCAGCGTGGAGTCGTACTTGCGGGCGTAGGTGCCGGTCAGCGTGGTGTTCGCGGGGAAGCCGTACGTGGTGACGTAGTCGCCGACGACGCCCTTCTCCAGGTTCTTCGCGTGCCACATCGGGTTCGAGCCCGCCGGGGACTCGACGCCATTGGCGTCCAGGTCGTGCCAGAGGTTGTCGATGCCGACCGCGCCGTCACCGCACTTGGTCAGACCGGCGCCCGCCGGGCAGCTGGTGGCCGCCGCCTTGCCCCACAGGCCGTCGGTGCCGCCCTGCACGTTCTTGAAGCCGCGGGTGTAGTACGGCAGGCCGATGTTGATCCGGCCCGACGGCATGGAGCCGCGGAAGTAGTGGTAGGCCCAGTCGGTGTTCAGGTAGCCGACGCCGCCGTACTGGGAGGTGGAGTAGACGCCCGCGGCCGCCAGTTCGGCGTCCTTGCCGTCGTCGAAGAGGGAGGCGTTGGGACCGACGTACTCGTTCCAGGCGCCGTGCAGGTCGTAGGACATGATGTTCACGTAGTCCAGGTACTTCTGCATCTGGAACGTCTCCATGCCCCGCAGCAGGTAGCCGGAGGAGGGGGCGGCGACGGACAGCAGGTAGTGCCTGCCGTCGGCGGCGCCCGCGCGGTCGAGCTTCTCGCGCAGCGACTTCATCAGGGCCGCGTAGCCCTGGACCAGCCCGGCCCGACGGGCGTTGGACAGCTGCCAGTCCAGCGGGTTGCCCGCGTCCTTCATCGTCGTCGGGTACTCGTAGTCGATGTCGACGCCGTTGAACCCGTACTTGCGGACGAACTCGACCGAGGAGTCCGCGAAGGTGTCGATGCCCGCCTGGTTGACGGAGCCGTCGGCGTTGGTGGCCATCGAGTAGAAGCCGCCCGAGGCCACGCGGTTGCCGTCGTCGCCGAAGTAGCCGCCCGTTTCGGCCCAGCCGCCGACCGAGATGAGCGTCTTCACGTTCGGGTACTGCTTCTTGAACTTGTTCAGCAGGTTGAAGTGGCCCTTGTAGGGGAGGGCCGGGTCCATCTCGGCGCCCGCCACCCCCGGCCAGGTCATCCCGGTGGCGGCGTTGTTCGGGCCGTCCGAACCGACCGAGATCCTGTTGTCCGAGCCGACGTGGGCGAAGGCGTAGTTCAGGTGGGTCACCTTGGACCACGGGACGTTGTTGGCGAGGTAGGCCGGGGTGCCGTCCTTGCCCGTGCGCCAGCCGGTGAAGTAGCCGATGACGCGGCGCTGGTGGTCCGCGCCCATCTTCTCGCGGCCTTCGGAGTCGTAGACGGAGCAGTACGGGACGTCGACTCCGGGCGTCTTGTACAGCCCGTCGGGGCGACAGCTCTCGTTGTCGGCGGCGTGCGAGACGCCCGCGGAGAGCCCGCCGACCAGCAGGCCGGCGATGGCGGCGCCGGAGGCCAGCAGCATCGCTCTCGTACGTGTGGGGGACGGCATGGTGCCTCCTGGGGAGGGGAGGATGGCAGGGCCCATTGCGGCAACAGGCGGAGGTGTGGCGCTGGTTGGCCCGTGACGTGCGCACGTCGGCAGGCCGGCTCCCGGGAAGATGAAGGGAACGTTAAGAGGACTAGACCAACCCGTCAATAGGTCTGGACCAACCTCGGACCCGGCGCGGCCGTCGCACCGCCGGCGCCGGAGGAGCGCTCAAGGACGGCATTCTTGTGAGCCAGGCCACAGCGGTTCACCCGCATGGCCGCCGATCCCCCGTGGCACACTGGCCCTAGTACCAGTAGCAGCGCACTCCGGGGTCGGTGTAATTCCGAACCGGCGGTATAGTCCGCGACCCGTCCGCAGCCAGCGGCCGGTTGACCAGGTGAAATTCCTGGACCGACGGTTAAAGTCCGGATGGGAGGCAGTGCGCGGCGGGCAGTCACCGGTACGCCGCCGTCGGCGGTCCACCGGCGTATCCCCAGGGATACGTGTCGGACGGACCGTGTTTTCCGGCTCCCCGGCGTCCCCGCGTGCGCTTTCCCGCTTCATCTGTCGTATCCCGACAGGCCCCGGAGTCCGTGCCCGATGAGGCAGGAGGACCCGGTGGCGACACACGCCGCGCAGGCAGCACCCGACCCGAGCATCACCGCGATGCGCCGGGCCATCGAGCTGGCCTCCCGCGGACTCGGCTCCACCAGCCCCAACCCCGTCGTCGGCTGCGTCATCACCGACCCCGCGGGCGCCGTCGTCGGCGAGGGCTGGCACCAGCGGGCCGGCGGCCCGCACGCCGAGGTCCACGCCCTGCGCGACGCGGGAGACGCCGCCCGCGGCGCCACCGCCTACGTCACCCTCGAACCCTGCAACCACACCGGCCGCACGGGCCCCTGCGCACAGGCGCTGATCGACGCCGGGATCGCCCGCGTCGTCTACGCCGTCTCCGACCCGAACCCGCAGGCCAGCGGCGGCGGAGCCACCCTGCGCGCCGCCGGGGTCGCCACCGAGGCAGGCCTCCTCGCCGACGAGGCCGAGCAGGGCAACACCGCCTGGCTCACCTCCGTCCGCCTCGGCCGCCCCCACGTCACCTGGAAGTACGCCGCCACCCTCGACGGCCGCAGCGCCGCCGAGGACGGCAGCAGCCGCTGGATCACCTCCGCCGAGTCCCGCGCCGACGTCCACCGGCTGCGCGCCGAGGCCGACGCCGTCCTCGTCGGCGGCGGCACCCTGCGCGCCGACGACCCCCACCTGGCCGTACGGGGGATCGAGGGGGCCGTCCAGCCGCTGCGCGTCGCCCTCGACACCCGCGCCGGGCTGCCCGCCACGGCCCGCGTCCTCGACGACGCGGCCCCCACCCTGATCGTCACCGGCGAGGACGCCGACACCCGCCACCTGCCCGGCACCGACGTCCTGCGGCTGCCCCTGCATGACGGCCGCGTCCCCCTCCGCCGCCTGCTCACCGAGCTGTACGCCCGCGGGGTGCGCTCCGTCCTCCTCGAAGGCGGACCCACCCTCGCCGGAGCCTTCCTGGAGGCCGGCGCCGTCGACCGCGTCGTCGGCTACATCGCCCCGGCCCTCCTCGGCGCCGGCCCCGCCGCCCTCGGCGGCGCCGGCATCACGAACATCGCCCACGCCGTACGCCTCGACATCACCGAGGCCGTCCGCAGCGGCACCGATCTGCGCATCACCGCCGTTCCCGCCAACGCCCCCAAGGAGCACTGAGTGTTCACCGGAATCGTCGAAGAACTGGGCGAGGTCACCGCCGTCGAGCAGCTCGCCGAGGCCTCCCGCTTCCGCCTGCGCGGACCGGTCGTGACCGAGGGCGCCAAGCACGGCGACTCGATCGCCGTCAACGGCGTCTGCCTGACCGTCGTGGAGACCGCCGACGGCGAGTTCACCGCCGACGTCATGCAGGAGACCCTCGACCGCTCCAGCCTCGGCGCGCTCGGCGCGGGCTCCCGGGTCAACCTGGAGCGCCCCATGGCCCTCGGCGGCCGCCTCGGCGGACACCTGGTCCAGGGCCACGTCGACGGCACCGGCCGGATCCTCTCCCGCACCCCCTCCGAGCACTGGGAGCTCGTCAAGATCGCGCTCCCGGCCCCGCTCGCCCGCTACGTCGTGGAGAAGGGCTCCATCACGGTCGACGGCGTCAGCCTCACCGTCGTCGAGGCCGCCGCCGACTACTTCACCATCAGCCTCATCCCCACCACCCTGGCGCTGACCACCCTGGGCATCAAGCAGCCCGGCGACCCGGTCAACCTGGAGGTCGACGTCCTCGCCAAGTACGTCGAGCGCCTGCTCGCCGCCGGCGTGAACCCGCTGCACGCCGAGGAGGCGCAGAAGTGAGCGCCCTGACCTGGCTGAACTCCGAGGCCTTCACCGCCTTCGGCCAGAAGATCATCTGGTCCGACGCCATCGGCAACACCATGGGCCTGATCGCCCTCGCCCTCGGCTGGAAGCGCTCCATATGGACCTGGCCGACCCAGTTCCTCTCGGGCGCCATCCTCTTCGTGGCCTTCGCCGCCGGCCACCTCTCCGGCAACGCCGGCAAGCAGGTCGTCGTCATGCTGGTCGCCCTGTGGGGCTGGGCCCAGTGGACCCGCGGCAAGCGGCAGGCCCAGGACGCCTCCCTCGCCGTCCGCTTCGCCACCTGGCGCGAGCGCGGCCTGCTGCTCGGCGCCGCCGCCGTCGGCACCCTCGCCGTCACCGGGCTGTTCACCCTCTACCCGTGGATGTCCTGGAACCCGCTGCCGGACGCCTACATCTTCGTCGGCACCATCGTCGCCATGTACGCCCAGGCCAAGGGCCTGGTCGAGTTCTGGTTCGCCTGGCTGCTCGTCGACGCCGTCGGCGTCCCCCTCGCCTTCACCAGCGGCTACGCCTTCTCCGCGTTCGTCTACGTGATCTACGGAGCGCTCGTGCTCTGGGGTGCCTACGACTGGTACCAGCGCTCCCGCACCAACCCCGCCCCGGCCCTCGAAGGAGCAACGGCATGACCCCCCTCCTCACGCCCGTGCCCGACCCGGCCGACTCCGACGCCGAGGAGTCCT
Source organism: Streptomyces sp. NPDC032091 (assembly GCF_055580265.1). Classification (NCBI taxonomy): domain Bacteria; kingdom Bacillati; phylum Actinomycetota; class Actinomycetes; order Kitasatosporales; family Streptomycetaceae; genus Streptomyces; species Streptomyces sp. NPDC032091. The sequence goes on from NZ_JBVILR010000020.1 coordinate 106,258, forward strand.
TCCGCCTCGACCCCGTCGAGCAGGCCATCCGCGACATCGCCGCCGGCCGCCCCGTGGTCGTCGTCGACGACGAGGACCGCGAGAACGAGGGCGACCTCGTCATCGCCGCCGAGAAGGCCACCCCCGAGATCGTCGCGTTCATGATGAGCGAGTGCCGGGGCCTGATCTGCGCGCCGATGGAGGGCGCCGAGCTCGACCGGCTGGAACTCCCGCAGATGGTCCAGCACAACACCGAGTCGATGAAGACCGCCTTCACCGTCTCCGTCGACGCGAGCGCCGCCCACGGCGTCACCACCGGCATCTCCGCCGCCGACCGCGCCACCACCCTGCGGCTGCTGGCCAACGGCACCTCCGAGCCCGGCGACTTCGTCCGCCCCGGCCACGTCTTCCCGCTGCGCGCCAAGCCCGGCGGCGTCCTGGTCCGCAACGGCCACACCGAGGCCGCCGTCGACCTCGCCCGCCTCGCGGGCCTGCGCCCGGCCGGCGCCATCGTGGAGATCGCCGGCGAGGACGGGGTCATGCTGCGGCTGCCCGAGCTGATCCCCTTCGCCCGCAAGCACGGCCTGACGATCATCTCCATCGAGGACCTGATCGCCTACCGCCGCTCCGCCGAGCCCACCGTCCGCCGCGAGGCCGAGGTCAGCCTGCCGACCGCCGCCGGCGAGTTCACGGCGTACGGCTACCGCTCCACGGTCGACGGCGTCGAGCACGTCGCCCTCGTCCACGGGGAGATCGGCGACGGCCGGGACGTCCTCGTCCGGATGCACTCCGAGTGCCTGACCGGCGACATCTTCCAGTCCCAGCGCTGCGACTGCGGCCCCCAGCTGCAGGCCGCCATGGCCCGCGTCCAGGCCGAGGGCCGCGGGGTCATCGTCTACCTGCGCGGACACGAGGGACGCGGCATCGGACTGCTGTCCAAGATGCGCGCCTACGAGCTCCAGGAGCGCGGCCGCGACACCCTGGACGCCAACCTGGAACTCGGCCTGCCCGCCGACGCCCGCGACTACGGCGCCGGTGCCCAGATCCTCGCCGACCTGGGCGTGCGCACCGTCCGGCTGATGACCAACAACCCCGACAAGGCCGCCGCGCTGGAGGACCACGGCATCTCCGTCGCCGGCCGTGAGCCCATGCCCGTCCAGGCGGGCGAGCACAACCTGCGGTACCTGCGCACCAAGCGGGACCGCATGGGCCACGACCTCCCCTGGCTGGAGGGGGCCGTACCCACCTCCGCCTGCGGCAACCAGTAACCAGGCACCACAAGCACCACGCACCACGCACCACAAGCACCACCCACCACGCACCACACCCGTCAACCCGGTACCCACCGGCACCCCCGAGGAGCAGAGCTGTGAGCGGCAAGGGCGCACCCGTACTGAGCGTGAAGAACTGCGGCGACCTCCGGGTGGCCGTCATCGCGGCCCAGTGGCACGAGAAGGTCATGGACGGCCTGGTCGACGGCGCCCTGCGGGCCCTGCACGAGCTGGGCATCGACGAGCCCACCCTGCTGCGCGTCCCGGGCAGCTTCGAGCTCCCCGTCGTGGCCAAGGTGCTCGCCGGACGCGGCTACGACGCCATCGTCGCCCTCGGCGTGGTCATCCGCGGCGGCACCCCGCACTTCGACTACGTCTGCCAGGGCGTCACCCAGGGCCTGGTCCAGGTGTCGATCGACACCGGGGTCCCCGTCGGCTTCGGCGTCCTGACCTGCGACAACGACGAGCAGGCGCTGGACCGTGCGGGCCTGGAGGGCTCGAACGAGGACAAGGGCCACGAAGCGGTCACCGCCGCCGTCTCCACCGCCATGACCCTCCGCACCGTCAGCGAACCCTGGCGGTAGTCCACGGAGTGAACCCTGGCACCGGGGGCCCCGGGTGAACCCGTACCCTAAGGGCATCATGGCGAACAAGACCTTTGAAGAGCTCTTCTCCGAGCTCCAGCTCAAGGCCGCCGACGGCGACCCCAGCACCTCCCGTACCGCCGAGCTCGTCGGCAAGGGCGTCCATGCCATCGGCAAGAAGATCGTCGAGGAGGCCGCCGAGGTCTGGATGGCCGCCGAGTACGAGGGCAAGGAAGCCGCCGCCGAGGAGATCTCCCAGCTGCTCTACCACGTCCAGGTGATGATGGTCGCGCGCGGGATCTCCCTCGACGACGTCTACTCCCACCTCTAGGCCGGAGCTCTCCGTCGGCCACGGGCCCCCGCCCACCCACCCCGTACACACCCAGCACAGAAGGAAGCCCCATGCTGCGCATCGCCGTCCCCAACAAGGGTTCGCTCTCCGGACCGGCGTCGGAGATGCTCCATGAGGCCGGCTACCGCCAGCGCAAGGAGTCCAAGGAACTCGTCACGGTCGACCCCGACAACGAGGTCGAGTTCTTCTACCTCCGCCCGAAGGACATCGCGATCTACGTCGCGTCGGGCAAGCTCGACATCGGCATCACCGGCCGCGACCTGCTGCTGGACTCCGGAGCCAACGCCGAGGAGATCCTCCCGCTGAACTTCGGCCGCTCCACCTTCCGCTACGCCACCAAGCCCGGCACCGCGAAGGGCCCCGAGGACTTCGGCGGGATGACGATCGCCACCTCCTACGAGGGCATCGTCGCCAAGCACCTCGCCGACCTCGGCGTCGACGCCTCCGTCGTCCACCTGGACGGCGCCGTCGAGACCGCCATCGAACTCGGCGTCGCGCAGATCATCGCCGACGTCGTCGAGACCGGCACCAGCCTGCGCAACGCCGGCCTGGAGGTCATCGGCGAGCCGATCCTCAAGTCCGAGGCGACCGTCATCCGCCGCACCGGCGCCGACGGCGACGACCCGAAGGTCGCCCAGTTCCTGCGCCGCCTCCAGGGCGTCCTGGTGGCCCGCAGCTACGTGATGATGGACTACGACTGCCGCGCCGAGCACCTGGAGCGCGCGGTCGCCCTCACCCCGGGCCTGGAGTCGCCTACGGTCTCCCCGCTCCACAACGAGGGCTGGGTCGCGGTCCGCGCCATGGTCCCCGCCAAGGACGCCCAGCGGATCATGGACGACCTGTACGAGCTCGGCGCGCGCGCGATCCTCACCACCTCGATCCACGCCTGCCGCCTCTGACCGGCCGGCCCGTCCCAGAAGGCATCACCGCACCATGACCGAGTCCGCCGCCCAGCCCGCACCGCCCGCACTGCCGGTCACCTTCCGGCCGAACCGCACCCGGGCGGTGCTGCTGGGCGTCGGCGCCGTCATGTTCGCCACCATCACGGCGATCGCGCTGCTGCTGGAGAACCTCAGCCCCGGCGAGCGCGCCAGCTTCGTCGTCACCGCCGTCCTCCTGTCCTCCGTCCTCGTCCTGCTCAGCCGCCCCAAGGTGGTCGCGGACGAGGCCGGGGTCACCGTGGTCAACCTCACCACCACCCGCCGCCTGGAGTGGGCGCAGATCCTGCGCGTCAACCTCCGCCCCGGCGACCCGTGGGTGTTCCTCGACCTCAGCGACGGCACCAGCCTGCCCGCCCTGGGCATCCAGCCCGGCATCGCCAGGGCGCGCGCCATCGGCGACGCCCGCGCCCTGCGCGCCCTCGCCGAGACCCGCGGGACCGGCGGCGCCGGCCACTGAGCCCGCCGCACCGGCCGCTGCGTCCCATTGCGGCGACGATCTCAATGACTACCCTGGTGGGGCGGCGCACCACAGCGCCCACCCACCCGCCCCGGGACCCCGTGGCCCGTGGGCACCTGCGACCAGAGGAGTGACTCCTTCCAGCAATGGACGGATCGTCCGGTAGTACCCGCGCCGCCCTCCCCGTGGAGGCGGCGGCATGACCATTCCGCTACTCCTTCTCGTAGCGGCCTTCGCCCTGATCCTCGCCAACGGTTTCTTCGTGGCGGCCGAGTTCGGCCTCGTCACGGTGGAGAAGCCCGAGGCCGAACAGGCCGCAGCCGACGGTGACCGCCGTGCCCGCACGGTGGTCGAAGCCCTGCGGGAGCTGTCCTTCCAGCTCTCCGGCACCCAGCTCGGCATCACCATCACCTCCCTCGTCGTCGGCATGCTCGCCGAACCGGCCCTCGCCGTGCTGCTGTCGAAGCCGCTCGCCGCGACCGGCCTGCCCGACGGGGCCGTCCCCGGAGCCGCCGTCCTCATCGGCATGCTGCTCGCCTCCGCCGTCCAGATGGTCGTCGGCGAGCTCGTCCCGAAGAACTGGGCCGTCTCCAAGCCGCTCCAGGTCGCCCGGTTCGTGGCCGGCCCGCAGCAGACCTTCTCCCGGGCCCTGCGGCCCGTCATCGCCGGCCTCAACGCCGTCGCGAACCGCCTCGTGCGGGCGCTCGGCGTCGAGCCCGCCGAGGAGATGGCCTCGGCCCGCACCCCCGGCGAACTGGTCTCCCTGGTCCGCCATTCGGCCCAGGCCGGCGCCCTCGAACAGGACACCGCCGACCTCTTCGTACGGACCCTCTCGCTGGGCGAGCTCACCGCCCAGCACGTCATGACCCCCCGCGTGAAGGTCAGCGCCCTCCAGGACTCGGCCACCGCGGCCGACGTGCTCAACCTGACCCGCGCCACCGGCCTGTCCCGCTTCCCGGTCTACCGCGAACGCATCGACGAGATCACCGGGGTCGTCCACCTCAAGGACGCCCTCGCCGTGCGCGAGTCCGAGCGCGCCCGCACGACCGTCGGCCGGATCTGCGTCGCCCCGCTGCTGGTGCCCGGCTCCCTGCCGGTCCAGCCGCTCCTGGAGCGGCTGCGCAGCGAACAGCCCATGGCCGTGGTCGTCGACGAGTACGGCGGCACGGCGGGCGTGGTCACCCTGGAGGACATCGTGGAGGAACTCGTCGGCGAGGTCCGCGACGAGCACGACCTCGCCGAGGCCGACAGCCCCGAACTGGCGGTCATGCCCGCCGAGGACGGCCGCCCCTCCTGGGAGGCCGACGGCAGCTGCCGCGTGCACACCCTGCGCCGGATAGGCCTGGAGGTGCCCGAGGGCCCGTACGAGACCGTCGCCGGCCTCGTCGCCGACCTCCTGGGCCGGATCCCCGCCCCCGGCGACCGGGCGGAGCTGCCCGGCTGGAAGCTGTCCGTCCGCCAGGTCCGGCGCAACCGCGCCGAACGGGTCCGGCTGGTCCGTCTGACGGCGCTGCCGCAGGCCCCCGCCGAGACCCTCCCGCAGCCCGCCCGCACCGCCGGGCGGCAGCGCGGCGAGCAGCAGCTGGAAGGCGCCGCCCGATGAACGCCCTCCAGCTCCTCTTCGCCCTGCTCCTGGTCCTGGCCAACGGTTTCTTCGTCGGCGCCGAGTTCGCGCTCGTCTCCGTACGCCGCAGCCAGATCGAGCCCCTCGCCGCCGGCTCCAAGCGGGCCCGCCAGGTGCTGTACGGCCTGGAGAACCTGCCGCGGATGATGGCCGCCGCCCAGTTCGGCATCACCCTGTGCTCCCTCACCCTCGGCGCGGTCGCCGAGCCCACCGTGGCCCGGCTACTGGAGCCCGTCTTCGAGGCGGTGCACGTGCCCGAGGGCCTGGTCCACCCCCTGGGCTACGCCTTCGCACTGGCCGCGGTGGTCTTCCTCCACCTGGTCATCGGCGAGATGGTCCCCAAGAACCTCGCCATGGCCGCCCCCGAGAAGACCGCCCTGTGGTTCAGCCCCGGCCTGGTGGCCTTCGCCCGCGTCTGCGGGCCGGTCACCACCGCCCTGGGCGCCTGCGCCGCGCTGGTCCTGCGGCTCTTCAAGGTGGAGCCCAAGGACGAGGTCGAGGCCGTCTACACCAGCGCCCAGCTCGGCCGACTCGTCGAGGACTCCCGGCAGGCCGGGCTCCTCGAACCGGTCGAGCAGGAGCGCCTGGAGGACGCCCTGGAACTGGGCAGCCGCCCGGTCACCGACGTCCTGCTGGCCCCGGGCCGGCTCGTCACCGTCGGCCCGGCCGTCACCCCCCGCCAGATCGAGCAGCTGACCGTGCGCACCGGCTACTCGCGCTTCCCGGTCCGCTCCGACAGCGGTGCCTTCATGGGCTACCTCCACGTCAAGGACGTCCTGGACCTGGAGGACCGCGAGCGGGCCGTACCCCAACGGGTGTGGCGCCGGATGACCACCCTGTGCTCGACGCTGCCGCTGGACGACGCCCTCAGCGTCATGCGGCGCGACGCCACCCACCTGGCACAGGTGGCCGACCCGGCGGGACGCGTCCTGGGCCTGGTGGCCCTGGAGGACGTCCTGGAAATGCTGGTCGGCGAGGTCCGCGACCCCGCCCACCGCGTCCCGGCCCGCCGCCGGGCGGCAGCCCTGACCGCCTGAGCACCGCTGCCGGGGGCTCAAACGCCGGCGGGGCTGGATTTCGCACAGCGAAATTCCAGCCCGCGCGGCGTTTGAGCGCAACGGGTCCGGGCAACGCCCGGGGAACGGTGGAAGGGCGGGTAGGGGACCTCAGCCCGCGCAGCGGCCCCCGGCACCGCGAGGCCACCCGGCACAATGGTTCCGTGGACCCGGACACGGAAGCGGTACTCGACGCCATCGGCCCCCGCCTCCGCACCCTGCGCCGCGACCGCGGCCTCACCCTGGAGGCCCTCGCCGCCACCACCGGGATCTCGGTGAGCACCCTCTCCCGCCTGGAGTCCGGCAAACGCCGCCCCACCCTGGAGCTGCTCCTCCCGCTCGCCAAGGCCCACCACGTCGCCCTCGACCACCTGGTCGGCGCCCCGCCCACCGGCGACCCCCGGGTCCACCTGGAGCCCCTGCGCACGCACGGCCGCGTCATCGTGCCGCTGACCCGCTACCCGGGCCGGATCCAGGTGTTCAAGCAGGTCCTCACCCCCCGCGAGCCGAAACTCGTCACCCACGAGGGCTACGAGTGGTTCTACGTCCTCGCGGGCGTGGTGCGGCTGCTCCTCGGGGACGAGGAGATCGTCCTCCGCCCGGGCGAGGTGGCCGAGTTCGACACCGCGCGCCCGCACTGGTTCGGCCCGGCCGACGGCACGGCGGCGGAGGTCCTGCACCTGTTCGGCCCCCGCGGCGACCAGGCCGTCGTCCGCGCCGGCCCCCGGACCCCCTGAGGACCCGGCCGGCCGCGGCGGGCTACAGCGGCGGCTCCGGCCGCTCCTGGGGTCCCCGCCCCGACAGGACCTCCCCGTACGCCTGCATCAGGTCCGCGAGCCGCAGCGTCGCCAGGTCCTCCCGCGAGGGGTCCCCGGCGAAGCCCGACAGCCGCAGGTCCCGGTAGGCGCAGCTCTTCTCGTACAGGGTGCGCAGGAAGCGCCCGTTGCCGAGCTCGTCGATCCAGCCCTGCTCCACCACGTGCCCGCTGATGCTGCGCAGCTCCTCCAGGGCCTCCTCGTCCCAGAGGTCCCCGTTCGCGTCGGCCAGCACCCCGCCGATCGCGGTCAGTTCCGCCGGCCGGTAGCTCGGGAAGTCCACCCGGGTCGTGAACCGCGAGGACAGCCCCGGGTTGGCCGCCAGCAGCCGGTCCATGCCCGCCGGATAGCCCGCCAGGATCACCACCAGGTGGTCCCGGTTGTCCTCCGCGCGTTTGAGCAGCACCTGGAGGGCCTCGTCCCCGTACGCGTCGCCCTTGCTGTAGCCCGAGTTGGACAGGCTGTACGCCTCGTCGACGAAGAGCACCCCGCCGATCGCCGAGTCGATCAGCTCGTTCGCCTTGACCGCCGTCTGCCCGAGGAACTCACCCACGAGATCGGCCCGTTGCGCCTCCACCAGATGGTCGCCGCCCAGCAGGCCCAGCGCGTAGAAGACCCGCCCCAGGATCCGGGCCACCGTGGTCTTGCCCGTCCCCGAGGGCCCCGAGAAGACGAAGTGGCGCTTCGGCGGCTGTACCGGGAGCCCCTGCGCCGCCCGCAGCCCGGCCATGTGGAGCTGCGCCGAGAGGGCCTTCACCTGCCGCTTCACCGGCTCCAGGCCCACCATCCGCTCCAGCTCCGCGAGCGCCTCCGCCAGCGCCCGCGGGTCGGCCGGCCCGGCGGGCAGCCCGACGGGGGCGCCCTGCGCGGGGAAGGTCACCTTGTGCCGTACGCCCTCCAGCCGGCCCGTCCCGGCCGCCGGCCCGAAGCGGGGGTCCGGCGGCTCGCCCGGCGTCGGCGGGTCGGGGTCCACCTGCCCGTCCGGGGCCACGTCCTGTACCGGCCCGCCGCCGCCCAGCGCCACCGCCGTGTAGTCCCCGCCGGCCGGGGAGAGCCCGTGGCCGGCGAAGCCCTCGGACAGGTGGCCCCCGTATCCGGCGTAGCCGGCGGCGTCCGCCATCCCGTCGAAATCGTCGCTGTCCTCGATGGCCGTCAGCCGCGCCGCCGTGTCCATGAACGCCGGGTCCACCCGGTGCACGGCCCGGTACAGCGGCAGGGCCGCCGCGCTGCGCCCGGTGCCCTCGCGGGCCCGGGCCAGCCAGTACCGCAGCTCCTTGCGCTGGGGCTGCTCGCTGCGGCAGCGCATCAGCGCCGCCGACAGCATCGGCTCCGCCTGCCCGTACATCTCCAGCCGGACCCGGGCCATCCCGCCGAAGAGCCCCGCCTCGATGCCGAGCAGCGGATCGTGCACCAGCGGCTCGGTGTGCCGTACGAGCTGCTCCCAGTCCTTGACCAGGTAGGCCCGGCAGGCGTGCAGGAACCGCACCTGCGGATCGGTGTCCACCGGCGGCAGCGCCGCCAGGGCCTGGTCCAGCTCGGGGACGTGGCGGCCGTCCAGCCAGTGCGAGGCGTGCGCCAGCAGCAGGTCCCGCCGGCTCTCCAGTACCGGCTGGACCCACCAGCCCAGCCAGTACCAGGAGTTCAGGGTCCGCCGGTGCCGGGTGCGCTGCTCGCCGAAGCGGTCCCGGTGGGCGTACATGCGCAATAAGGCGTTGGTGGTGTCCACGCGCAGCGCGTGCAGCCCCAGCCAGGCGTCGGCCATCGTGGGATCCAGGCTGACGGCGGTGCGGAACTCCTCCTCGGCCTGCGGGTAGGCGCCCATGGTGCAGGCGTCGACCCCGCGCAGCCAGGCGAGTTCGGCCGGGGCGTGTGCGCTGCCCGGCATGCCGAAGTCCATCACGTCCCCCACAAGCCTGCCCGTGGCACGCGGCAACCCGCGCGCCGAGCGCGCGAGTTGTCCACCCGGCCGATGAAATCAGGGCTGCATCGTACCTGCGGTGACGCACCTTACCCAGGGTGCGGTGGGCACGGGTCGCAGGTGTGCCCCGGAGGCGTACCGTGACGCAGGGTGAGGAAGGGTGGGTGGACCGGCGCGCCCCGCGCCCGGCCGGCACCGGCTCCGGGCAGAACGAAGCCCCCGATCACGGGGGAACAACCGGGGGCTCCGCGTCTGCGGCGGCCTTCGCAGACCGCGCATTCAGAACGTAAGGCCGCATCCGGGCCCGGGTCAAGCGGGTCGGGGAAGCCCTCCGGCGTGTGTCGAGCGGACGGGCTCAGGCCCGGGGGAGCCCGTCACCCTCGGTGAGCGCGGAGGGCGTTCCACGGGTCGCAGAAGCCCCGGAAGTCCACTCGTATCCCGTACCACTCTGGTGTACCAAGGTGTCCGCGAAGGGGCGCGAAGGGTCGTCCGAGAAGTGCGCGAGCTCGGCGCGCTCCCATCCGTCCCAGAAATCGGAGAGTTCGCGCCCGTCCCGCGTCCGTCCCCGCCCCCAGGAGGTCTCACGGGGGGTCTCCATCCACAGCAGCCGCGCCAGGTGCGGGCGCAGCGCCCGCCGCCCGGCCCCGACCCCCTCGACGAGCAGCACCGGAGCCGGCGCGAGCACCCGCTCGGGGCCGAAGCGGCGCCCGGCCCAGTCGTACGGGGCCCAGTGCGCGGGCCGCCCGGCGGCGAGGGGCTCCAGCACCTGGGCGTTCAGCCGCGCCCACCAGTCGAAGAGCTCCGTGTGCGTGGCCACGTCGTCGAGGTGCAGCACGGGGGCTCCGCCGAGGGCTTCGGCGAGCCGGTCGGCGAAGGTGCTCTTGCCGCTGCCGGCGTGCCCGTCGATCCCGACGACCCGGACGGCCCCCAGGGACGGCGGCAGCGCGGCGAGCGCCCGCGCGAGCGGCTCCAGTGACCCCTGTCGTTCCACGGCCCCAGCGTATGCCCCGCCCCCACCTCCCGGCCCCGCCCCCGACACGGGCGCGCGCTTCACCGCCCCGCCCCCGGGAACTGGAAGGGTGGGCGGGACGATCCGCCGTACCGACCTCCCGGGGGCACACGCCGATGACCGCACGAACCCCACGCAGGGCCCTGCTCGCCGCAGCCCTCGCCGCCGCCACCGCCACCGCCCTGCCCACCGGAGGCCGAGCGTCCGCCGCCACCGGCGACGGCGCGCCCGACTCCGCCCCCGCCCCCGCGGCACACGGCACCGCCGCACCCCCCACCGTGGACAACCGCTTCTGGTACACCCACGCCCACTGGCGGGCCGGCACCCACCGCGGCACCGTCGCCGTCGACGGCGCCCGCCCCGGTCTGGAGATCGGGGCGCCGGCCGGCCGCACCGACTACACCGACCCGCACACCGGCCGGAAGTCCGCCTGGGAGTACGCCGTCTGGACCTCCCCGGTGCACCGCTCCACCGTCCCCGCCACCGAGGCCATCGCCTCCTGGAACGCACGCACCCCGGCCGGCAGCTGGATCCAGACCGAGCTGCGCGTCACCTACCCCGACGGCACGGTCGGCCCCTGGTACGTGATGGGCCGCTGGGCGGCCGGCGACGGGGACATCCGCCGCACCTCCATGGACGGCCAGGGCGACGGCCGCACCGCCGTGTCGACCGACACCCTGGCCGTCGACGCCCCGGCCGCGGCGGCCGGCGTACGCATCACGCACTGGCAGCTGCGGCTGACCCTGTACCGCAGGCCCGGCGCCTCCGGAGGACCCACGGTGTGGCTGGCCGGGGCGATGGCCTCCGCCGTCCCCGACCGGTTCACCGTGCCGGCCGCCGCCCCCTCGGGCCGGGCGCACGAGCTGAACGTCCCGCGCTACTCCCAGGAGGTGCACACCGGGCAGTACCCGCAGTACGACAACGGCGGCGAGGCCTGGTGCAGCCCCACCTCCTCCCAGATGATCATCGAGTACTGGGGCCGCAAGCCCAGTGCCTCCGCCCTGGCCTGGGTCGATCCGGAGTACGCCGACCCGCAGGTCTGCCACGCCGCCCGCTCCACCTACGACGCCGCCTACAAGGGCTGCGGCAACTGGCCCTTCAACGCCGCCTACGCCGCCACCTACCGCGACCTCGCCGGCGTGGTCACCCGGCTCCGCTCCCTCACCGACCTGGAGACCCTGGTGGCCGCCGGCATCCCGGCCATCACCTCCCAGTCCTTCCGGCGCGAGGAGCTGACCGGCGCGGGCTACGGCACCGCCGGCCACCTGATGACCGTGATCGGCTTCACCGCCGCCGGGGACGTCGTCGCCAACGACCCCAACTCCCCGGACAACACCTCCGTCCGCCGCGTCTACAAGCGCCGCGAGTGGGAGAACGTCTGGCTGCGCACCAAGCGGCACAACGCCGAGGGCAAGACGGTCTCGGGCAGCGGCGGCGTCTGTTACCTCTACGCCCCGGCCCGGCCGACGGCGGCCCAGATCGCCGCCCTGCGGCAGGTCGGGGTGCTGTGAAGGCCGGAGAGATCCGCGGAAGACCCCCACCCCGAATGGCTTAACCGGCAGATTCTGGGCATAAAGGGCATGTAAGGCTTCTCATAGGAGGCAGCCCACCATGACCACCCATTCGAGCATCGAACACCACCCGGACCTGGCCGAAATGCGGACTCGGTTCGAGCGGGTGACGGCCACCCCCGCCGCGCAGGCCGTGGAGGCACTGGCCCTGATCACGGGCCTCTACCTGGCGGCATCGGCGTGGATCGCCGGGTTCAGCGCGCTGAGCCCGCTGGCCATCAACAACCTCATCGCCGGCGCGGCCTTCTGCCTGTGCATGGGCGGCCTGGGATCGGCGTACGAACGTACGCACGCGATGGCCTGGACCGCGGTCGCGATCGGCGCCTGGACCATCGTGGCCCCCTGGGTCATGGCCGGTGCGATGGACACCACCCGCAGCATCGTCAGCAACGTCATCACCGGCGTCGTCGCCCTGTGCCTCGGCCTGGCGATGGTGGCGATCGGCGGACGCCCGCGCACGACCACCTGACCGGACGCGCGTCCCGCCGGGCCCCGGCCGCCCTCCGCACTCCGGAGGCGACCGGGGCCCGCGGCGTGCGGCCCGTCGCGCCGTGCCGCGCCGTGGGCCGCGTCGGGTGGTGTGACCCTTGCCATATACCGCGAATGGGGCGAACGCTGGCACATTGGACGGCATGACCGCACACACCGCCGCCCTCACCGCCCGCGCCCGGCGCCTCGTCGCCACCGGCGGCCCCAAGGACTCCGCCTGGCTGGAGCACGTGCTCGGCTGGACGCTGGTGGTCGTCGTGGCCATGTTCGTCACCCAGGTCGGCTGGCTGTAGACCCGCCGGCCGGCGTGGTCAGGACGCCTCCAGCCGCAGCCCCTCGGTGACGATCACGTCCGAGGTGACCAGTGCCTGTTCGGCGCTGACCCGGGTCATGAACACGAACGGCGGGATGACCGGCGGAGCCGGCAGCCCGTCCGGGCTGAACGTCACGCACACCAGCCCTTCGATGCACCCGCTGAACCGCGTCAGGTACAGGGTCACGTCCCCGCGCAGCTCCAGCGACCGGGCCGCCAGCCCGTACTCCTCCCCGCCGTCGCGGGTGCGCAGCCGGTAGTCGCGCAGCGAGGCCGCCGCCATCTTCAGTACGAGGACCCGGCGCGGCCCGTCCGCGGTCGCCAGCTCGGTGACCCCGGCCAGGGCGAAGCCCCGCGGCGCGAACAGCGAGGTGGTCACCGTCGGCGGCGTCCGGGCCGCCGGGGGCCCCTGCCCCGCCGCCGCCCCGGCCGCCCGCGCCGGAGGGGCCCCGGCGGCCAGCGCCGCCAGCAGCGCCACGGGCAGCGCGGCGGCCAGCACCCGCGACGGCCCCGGCTCCGCCCCCGGCGCCCCCCGGCCCGCCGCCCCCCGGCCCGCCGCCTCCGAGGCCGTGCGGTAGGGGCCCTCCTCCGCCCCCTCCGGCCGCGGGGTCCAGCCGAAGGCCAGGGCGCCGCCCGCGATCCCCAGCAGGGCGCCGACGAAGAAGCCGCCCAGGTTGGTCACCACGAAGGACAGCACCGACAGCAGCAGGGCGTGGACCGCGACGTAGGCCCGGGCCTGCGGCAGGTACCACAGGAACAGCCCCGCGACGATCAGCGCGGCCCCGATCCCGAGGGCCGCGATCCCGCCCAGCCCCAGGCTGACCAGCACCGACAGCGGGGAGAGCGGGACCAGCAGCAGCTCGGCCCCGGCCAGCACCAGCAGCAGTCCGCCCCAGAACGGGCGCGCCCGCCGCCAGCTCCGCAGCCGCGCCCGGGGAGCGGCTAGGGGAAGCACGAGGCCCCGTCGAGGCTCACGCCGAGCCGCAGGCCCCGGAGGCGGAAGTCGCCGCCCGTGGCCGACCAGGCGTGCGACCGCACCCCCGCGACCTCGATGTTCCCCGCCTGGAGCCCGAACTTCCCCGGCTCGCCCCGCACCCCGTCGACCTGGTCCAGGGTGGAGGCGTCCCGGCCGATCTGCGCGGTGCCGAAGGTGGCGTCCCCGACGAGGTCCTCCCCGTCGATGACGAGGTTCCTGGCGGTCACCTCGCCGGCCGGGCCGCCCGCGGTCAGCTTGAACACCACCGTGCCCAGCGGGGTGGCGACCTTCGCCGACTGGCAGATGTCGCCGAGGGTGGCCTCCCCGATCCCCAGGAGCGCCACCGGATGCCCCGTGCCGTCGGCGGAGCGGTCCGTGTGCACGTACGAGGCCAGTCCCTTGCTGCTCAGCTTCGACGAGGAGACCTGGAAACTCGTCCCCGAGACGGCGAAGGACGCGGCGAGCGCGCCCTGGGCCATCACCACGGCCAGCGCCCCGAGGGCGGCCACCGCCGGCAGCGCCACGGCCGCCGATTTCCTCCAGTCGACCCGGCCTTCGGCGGCGGGCTTCGTGCCGTCCTTGCCCATGCGGTCCCTCCCGTACACTGCGGGAAATCCTGTGGCAGACAGTTCGAGGCTTCGAGGCTAGGGCCGGATTTGAATAATAGTCAACAGCGCGGCGCGACCGGCCGATCGCAGGTCCGCAGAGCCGAACTCATAGCGGTCGGGCGGAAGTTGTTCGCCGACACCCCGTACGACGCCCTCTCCATGGACGACATCGCCCAGCAGGCGGGCGTGGCCAAGGGGCTCGTCTACTACTACTTCAAGAGCAAACGCGGCTACTACCTCGCCATCGTCGAGGACTCGGTCGCCCAGCTCGTCGCCCGCGCCACCGGGGAGCCCGAACTGCCCGGGGCCCAGCGGCTGCGCCGCACCGTCGACGGCTACCTCCACTACGCCGAGCACCACCACGCCGCCTACCGCACCATCGTCACCGGCGGGGTCGGCTCCGACGCCGAGGTGCTCGCGATACGCGACGCCGTGCGCGAGGAACTCCTGGCCGCCATCGCCGAGGGGGCGTACGGGCGCCGCACCGTCCCCCCGCTGGCCCGGCTCGCGCTCGTCGGCTGGCTCTCCGGGGTGGAGGGGGCCACCCTCGACTGGATCGGCTCCCCGGGCGCCGAGGGCCGTCCCGGCCGGAGCGCGCTGGGAGGTCTCCTCGTCCGCCAGCTCCGCGCGACGTTCACGGTGATCGAGGAGCTCGTCCCCGAATGTCCCGCTCCTCCGGTCTCCCCCGAGGAGGCTTCGAGCGCCCCGGATGATCATGGCAATCCTGTACCGGTGACGTAAAGCGCCTGATCGGGCATACTCAAGCCGCCGCAGCCGCTGTTCGAGCCCTTCCGCGACCCGGGAGGGCAGCATCGGCTGTGTAAGCACCGAGATCCGGCGGCGCGTACCACACCTCACGCGTCGCCGCCGTGCCCGACGAGGGAGGAGAGCGCCGCCATGACCGACCGCGCCCCGCAGCCGGTGGACCGTCAGCTGCCCACCGAGGAGTCCCGGGACCTCCTCGCGCTCGTACGAGAGATCGCCCAGCGGGAGATCCGCCCCAAGGCCGCCGAGGAGGAGGACGCCGGGCGCTTCCCGCGCGAGGTCTTCACCCTGCTCTCCGAGTCCGGGCTGCTGGGCCTCCCGTACGCGGGCGAGTTCGGCGGCGGCGACCAGCCGTACGAGGTCTACCTCCAGGTCCTGGAGGAGCTCGCGGCCGCCCGCCTGACCGTCGGCCTCGGCGTCAGCGTGCACTCCCTGGCCTGCCACGGCCTGGCCGGGTACGGCACCAAGGAGCAGCGCGCCGCCCACCTGCCCGACATGCTCGGCGGCGGTCTGCTCGGCGCCTACTGCCTCTCCGAGCCGGCCTCCGGCTCGGACGCCGCCTCGCTCACCACCAAGGCGGTGCGCGACGGCGACGACTGGGTGATCACCGGCACCAAGGCCTGGATCACCCACGGCGGGGTCGCCGACTTCTACACCGTCCTGGCCCGCACCGGCGCCCCCGGCCCCAAGGGCATCACGGCCTTCCTGGTGCCCGGGGACGCGGAGGGCCTGACGGCCGCCGTCCCCGAGAAGAAGATGGGCATGAAGGGCTCGCCCACCGCCCAGCTGCACTTCGACGGCGTGCGCGTGCCCGACGCCCGGCGGATCGGCGAGGAGGGGCAGGGCTTCACCATCGCGCTGGCCGCCCTCGACGCGGGCCGGCTCGGGATCGCCGCCTGCGCCATCGGCGTGGCCCAGGCCGCCCTGGACGAGGCCGTCTCCTACGCGCTCGGCCGCAAGCAGTTCGGGCACCCGATCGCCGACTTCCAGGGGCTGCGCTTCATGCTGGCCGACATGGCCACCAAGATCGAGGCGGGCCGGGCCCTCTACCTCGGGGCCGCGCGGCTGCGCGACGCGGGCAAGCCCTTCTCGCGGCAGGCCGCGATGGCCAAGCTGTTCTGCACGGACGCGGCGATGGCCGTCACCACGGACGCGGTGCAGATCCTCGGCGGCTACGGCTACACCGCGGACTTCCCGGTGGAGCGGCTGATGCGCGAGGCGAAGGTGCTCCAGATCGTGGAGGGCACGAACCAGATCCAGCGGATGGTCATCGCCCGCCACCTGGCCGGCCCCGAGACCCGCTGACGTCGACGGAGGGGCCGCACCGGCGGGGAGCCGGGGCGGCCCCTCCGGCGTTCCCTCAGCCGAAGAGCGGGCCGGACGGCCAGATGGGGGCGGAGGCGATCCGCGACCAGTCCGGGTCGCGCCGGCCCGGCAGGGTGCGGCCGTCGGCGGCCCAGAGGGCGAGCAGGGCCGTGTAGATCGGCGGGTCGGGCTGGCCGCGGAAGCCCGGCGGGCCCGGCCGGGGCTGCTCGCGCGCGGGCTGCGCGGCGGCCTGCTGAACCGATTCTTCGTAACCCGGCGGTGTGGGGCGCCGCCTGTGCCCCGCTCTCGGCGACGGCGTCTCCAGGGTGGTCATGCAGGGCCAACGCCGGACCCGGCGGACGGGTAACCCCTCCCCGCCCGCGCCCATCCGTTCGAGCCGTCCCACGAGCGGCGGGCGCCGGCCGGCGGTGGCCAGGAGTGCCGGGCTGTCAGGGTGTGCCACAACCCTGGTCGCGACCGCGATATCTGACGTACCGTCATATCCGCTCGGCCGGCGCCGCGCCGGTACCCGCGCCCAGGAGGTTCGCCATGCCCGCCGACCGTCCCGTGCCCCTCGACGAGTACCCCGTCCACCAGGCCCCGCTCTCGATGAAGCACCTGGTCACGGGCGACCGCAACGCCTACGACCGCTGCATCTTCCACGTCTTCGACCACGCCGGCCGCGCCGTCCTCATCCTCGGCCTCGGCGTCTACCCCAACGCCGGGGTGATCGACGCCTACGCCACCCTGCGCCTCGGCGACGAGCTCCTCGCCGTCCGCGCCTCCGACGCCCTCACCGACGACCGCATGAACCTCTCCGTCGGCCCCCTGTCGATCACCGTCGACGTCCCCCTCAAGCGGCTCACCCTGCGCTGCGACCCCGACCCGGCGGACCCGCGGGGGCTCTCGTACGAGATCACCTGGACCGCGGAGTTCCCCGCCGTCTGGGAACCCCACCACGTCCAGCGGCGCGGCGACCGCCTCCTGCTGGAGGGCCGCCGCTTCGTCCAGGCCGGCGGCGTCGGCGGCACCATCAGGGCCCGCGGCGAGGAGTTCACCCTGACGCCGGGGGAGTGGACCGGCACCCGCGACCGCAGCTGGGGCGTGCGCCCCCTACCCGGCGAGGACGGCGGCCGCGCCGCCGACGAGATGCGCCCCGAGGGCTTCCACTGGCTCTGGATCCCCGTCCGCTTCGAGGACCGCTTCGTCATGGTCGTCGCCCAGGAGGACGCCGACGGCCACCGCACCCTCAGCGAGGCCGTCCAGGTCTTCCCCGAGGACAGCGGCCGCCACGACGTCCAGCTCGGCTGGCCCCACACCGAGATCCGCTACCGCCCCGGCACCCGCCACCCCGAACGGGCCGTGGTCCACCTCACCGACCCCTCCCGCAAGCCCCTCGAACTCGGCGTGGAGATCCTGAACTCCTCCCCGCTGGCCGTCGGGGCCGGATACCCGCCCGCCGCCGACTGGCAGCACGGCAGCTGGCAGGGCCGCGGCTGGACCGACCGGCGCGCCTACGACCTCTCCGACCCCGGCGCCCACCCCACGGCCGCCTTCGGGGTCACCGACCACTCGGCCCGCTTCACCCTCGACGGCCGCACCGGCCACGGGATCTTCGAGCACGGCAGCTTCGGCCGCCACGACCCCAGCGGCTTCGCCGACTACACCTCGGTAGCCCCCTGACCGGCCCCGACCGGAGAGGAGTACGACCATGACGGCACCGCGCCCCCGCACCTCCACCCGCGAGCCCGGGGAACTCGGCCAACGCCTCACGGCCTGGCTCGACCACCGCCTCCCCGGAGCGAAGGTCACCGGCACCTCGGTGCCCGGCTCCAACGGCATGTCCAGCGAGACCCTGCTCTTCGACATCGAGCACCCCGACGCCCCCGTCCGCGCCTGCGCCCTGCGCCTGGCCGCCGACCCGGCCGCCTACACCGTCTTCCCCGCCTACGACATGCCCCGCCAGCACCGCGTGATGGCCCTGGTCGCCGAGCACACCGACCTCCCCGTCCCGCGCGTGCTCTGGCTGGAAGAGGACCCCCGCCCGCTGGGCGCGCCGTTCTTCGTGATGGCCCGCGCCGAGGGCCGCGTACCGCCCGACGTCATGCCGTACACCTACGAGGGCAACTGGCTGCACTCCGCGACCGACGCCGAACGCGCCGAGCTCCAGGAGGAGAGCATCTCCCTCCTCGCCCGCCTGCACGACCAGTTCCCGGCGAAGGAGGCCTCGTTCCTGCTGCCGCAGGGCGCGGGCAGCCCGCTGCGCCGCCACGTCGAGGCCCAGCGCGCCTACTACGCGTGGGTCGTGGACGGCCTGGCCCGCTCGCCCCTCCTGGAACGCGCCTTCGACCGGCTGGAGGAACTCTGGCCCGCCGACGAGGGCGACCCCGTCCTCAACTGGGGGGACGCCCGCATCGGCAACGTCGTCTACGACGGCTTCCGGCCGGCGGCGGTCCTCGACTGGGAGATGGCCGCCTGCGCCCCGCGCGAGGTCGACCTCGGCTGGACGGTCTACCTGCACCGCTTCTTCCAGGACCTGACCGAGGGCTTCGGCCAGGTCGGCCTGCCGGACTTCCTGCGCCGCGAGGACCTGGAACGCCGGTACGCCGAGCTCACCGGGCACACCCCGCGGGACATGGAGTTCCACACCCTCTACGCCGCCCTGCGGCACGGCATCGTGATGCTGCGCATCGCCTACCGGCAGGCGTACTTCGGGGAGGTCGAGGTCCCCGCCGACCCGGACGGCCTGATCCTGCACCACGCGAGCCTCGCCGCCATGGTGCAGGGGACCTACTGGTAGCGGAGCTCAGGCCGCCTGCGCGTGCTGGCCCTTCAGCGGCGGCGCGGCGGCCGCCGCCGGCCGCACCGGACGCGAGCCCGGACCGCCGACGTGCGAGAAGGGCTGCGTCCGCCAGTCCAGGCCCTGCGGCAGCGTGAGGTGCACGACGGCCTCCAGCTCGGGCTGCTCCGACTGGAGCAGCCCCACCGTCGCCAGCGCGTCCGCCACCGGCCGGCCCGTACCCGCGCACACCGTGAGCCCGAACGGGTTCCACGGGGTCAGGCACAGGGCGTGCTCCGGGAGGTGCTCCTCGTCCGCGACGAGGGCGATCGACTGCCCGCAGTCGGGGCAGACCGCGTGGTGGATCTCGAAGCCCTCGGAGTCGACGGCTTCGAGGTAGTCGTCGTCCTCCGCGTACTCGGCGGCGAGCGGTTCCAGGGGCTCCGGTTCGGTGCGACCGGCGCGCTGGGTGTTCGGCATGGATGTACTCCCCCTTGGGTGGGCCGGGCGGGCATGGTTCTTCGGCCACGGCCACAGCAAGCACTTCCCGTCGAGCGGCACGGGTAACCACGAGAGCGGGATGTACGCCCGTACACGCCTGTGGCATTGGTCACATGCCCGCCGCAGGTGCCACTTCCGCGTGGACACCGCTGTGCCTGGAGCGGTCCTGGGCCTTAGGTTGAGCGGCTATGAGCGCAATGGAGGAGCTGGACCGCCAGATCGTGGATCTGCTCGTGCGGGACGGGCGGATGAGCTACACGGACCTCGGCAAGGCCACCGGACTGTCCACGTCGGCCGTCCACCAGCGAGTACGCCGCCTGGAACAGCGCGGAGTGATCCGCGGCTACGCGGCCGTCGTGGACCCCGAGGCCGTCGGGCTCCCCCTCACGGCCTTCATCTCGGTCAAGCCGTTCGACCCGAGCGCGCCGGACGACATCGCCGAGCGGCTGGCGGGCGTACCCGAGATCGAGGCCTGCCACAGCGTCGCCGGGGACGAGAACTACATCCTCAAGGTCCGCGTGGCCACCCCCCTGGAACTGGAAGACCTCCTGGGCCGCCTGCGGGCCCTGGCCCACGTCTCCACCCGCACCACAGTGGTCCTCAGCACCCCCTACGAGGCCCGTCCGCCCAGGGTCTGATTCGGGCCCGCCCGGCCCAGGGGCGAGACTGGTCCCCATGACCGACCGCACCGCCCCCGCCCCGGGCGCCGACGCGCCCGCCCGCACCGTCCTCCTGCGCGGAGGAGAGGTGCACAGCCCCGCCGACCCCTTCGCCACGGCGATGGTCGTCGAACGCGGCCACATCGCCTGGGTGGGCTCCGAGGGCGCCGCCGACGCCTTCGCGCAGGGCGTGGACGAGGTCGTCGACCTCGAAGGGGCGCTCGTCACCCCCGCCTTCACCGACGCGCACGTCCACGCCACCTCCACCGGCCTCGCCCTCACCGGCCTGGACCTCACCACCGCCCGCTCCCTCACCGAAGCCCTGGACCTCGTCCGGGCGTACGCCGCGCGCCGCCCCGCCGACCGGGTCCTCCTCGGCCACGGCTGGGACGCCGCCCGCTGGCCCGAGCGCCGCGCCCCGCGCCGCTCCGAGCTCGACGAGGCCACCGGCGGCCGCCCGCTCTACCTGAGCCGCGTCGACGTCCACTCGGCGGTGGTCACCACGGCCCTCCTGGACCTGGTCCCCGGCGTCCACCCGCACGGCGACGACGAGCCGCTCACCAAGGACGACCACCACGCCGTGCGCCGGGCCGCCCTGGCCGCCCTCACCCCGGCCCAGCGCGCCGAGGCGCAGCGGGCCGCCCTGGACCGGGCCGTCTCCCTCGGCATCGGCTCCGTGCACGAGTGCGGCGGGCCCGAGATCTCCTCCCCGGAGGACTTCGCCGGCCTACTGGCCCTGGCCGCGGAACACCCCGGCCCGCGCGTCCACGGCTACTGGGCCGACCGCGACCTGGACCTGGCCCGCGAGCTCGGCGCGGTCGGCGCCGCCGGCGACCTCTTCGTGGACGGCGCCCTGGGCTCGCACACCGCCTGCCTGCACGCCCCGTACGCCGACGCCGCGCACACCGGCACCGGCTACCTGGACGCCGCCGAGGTCGCCGCGCACGTGGCCGCCTGTACCGAGGCGGGCCTCCAGGCCGGGTTCCACGCCATCGGCGACGCCGCCGTCACCGCCGTCGTCGAGGGCGTCCGCGCGGCCGCCGACACGGTGGGCCCGGACCGGATCCGGGCCGCCCGGCACCGCGTCGAGCACGCCGAGATGATGACCCCCGCCACCATCGCCGCCTTCGCGGAGCTCGGCCTGACCGCGTCCGTGCAGCCCGCCTTCGACGCCGCCTGGGGCGGCGAGGACGGCATGTACGCCGACCGGCTGGGCGCCGAGCGGGCCCGCACCCTCAACCCGTACGCGGCGATGCTCAAGGCGGGCGTCCCGCTCGCCTTCGGCTCCGACGCCCCGGTGACCCCGCTCGACCCCTGGGGCACCGTGCGCGCCGCCGCCTTCCACCGCACCCCCGCGCACCGGATCTCCGTACGGGCGGCCTTCGCCGCCCACACCCGGGGCGGCTGGCGGGCGCTGGGCCGGGACGACGCGGGCATCCTCGTGCCGGGCGCGCCCGCCGACTACGCGGTCTGGCAGACCGGCGCGCTGCTGGTCCAGGCGCCCGACGACCGGGTGGCCCGCTGGTCCACCGACCCCCGTTCCGGGACCCCGGGGCTGCCGGACCTGAGCCCGGGCGCGGAGCTGCCCGTGTGCCTGAAGACGGTCGTGGGCGGCCGGGAGGTATTCGTACGGCCACAGGGGTGATCCCGCCGCCATCGGCTCGGCCCCGGCGGCCCGGCCCGGATAGGTTCGCCCGGGTCCACCGGCAGGACGCCGGACCGGAGGGAGCCGTCCGCCCAGCGCGCCCGTGCCTCGGGAGCGAGGGAAGGTTTCACCGGGGCGGCGGTGGCC
The DNA here is from genome assembly GCF_055580265.1 of Streptomyces sp. NPDC032091. NCBI lineage: Bacteria > Bacillati > Actinomycetota > Actinomycetes > Kitasatosporales > Streptomycetaceae > Streptomyces > Streptomyces sp. NPDC032091. Next base: position 128,021 of record NZ_JBVILR010000020.1, read on the forward strand.
CCGGATCGGGCCCGGCGGTCCAGTAGACAACGGTCACGGCGGTCCGCAGCCAGCGGGCCCCGGTCCGGACCGAAGGACCGCCGGGCCCCGATCGCTGTTCTAAAATCATCCTGCTGTGACGTGCCGGACGAGGTCCGGGCCGCAGAGGACCGACTGGACGAAAGACACCCAAGGGGAACCGGTGAGCAACGGCGGACAGCGGACCTTCGGTCCGCTCGGCACCACGCTGGTGATCATTCCGACCTACAACGAGGCGGAGAACATCGGCAGGATCGTGGGCCGGGTCCGCGAGGCGGTCCCCGCGGCGCACGTGCTGGTCGCGGACGACAACAGCCCCGACGGCACCGGCAAGCTCGCCGACGAGCTGGCGGCCGGGGACGACCACGTGCACGTCCTGCACCGCAAGGGCAAGGAGGGGCTCGGCGCCGCCTACCTGGCGGGCTTCGCCTGGGGCCTGGAGCACGGCTACGGGGTCCTCGTGGAGATGGACGCCGACGGCTCCCACCAGCCGGAGGAGCTGCCCCGTCTGCTCACCGCGCTGGCCGGCGCGGACCTCGTCCTCGGCTCGCGCTGGGTGCCGGGCGGCCGCGTCGTGAACTGGCCCAAGAGCCGCGAGTTCCTCTCCCGCGGCGGTTCCACCTACTCCCGGCTGATGCTGGACGTCCCGATCAGGGACGTCACCGGCGGCTTCCGCGCCTTCCGCCGGGAGACCCTGGAGGGGCTCGGCCTGGACGAGGTCGCCTCGGCCGGCTACTGCTTCCAGGTCGACCTGGCGCGCCGGGCGGTCCGCAAGGGCTTCCGCGTGGTGGAGGTGCCCATCACCTTCGTGGAGCGCGAGCTCGGCGACAGCAAGATGAGCAAGGACATCGTGGTCGAGGCCCTGTGGCGGGTCACCCAGTGGGGCCTGGGGGAGCGCGTGGCGAAGCTCACCCGCCGGCGGAGCTCCTGAACCCGTCCCCTAGGGGCTGCCCGGTACCTCCGGCTGAGGCCGCTTTTACCCCGGGCCGGGCACACTGGGTGGTATGAGTACCGGCACTGGTTCTTTGAGGACCGGCACATCGACGGCCCCCCGGCGGCGCTCGCCCGCCCGTACGTTCCTCCCGCTGGCGGTAGCCGCCTGGGTGATCCTGGAGATCTGGCTGCTCGGCCTGGTCGCCGGCGCGGCCGGCGGGTTCACCGTCGCCGCGCTGCTCGCGGGCGGACTGGTGCTGGGCGTGGTGGTCATCAAGCGCGCGGGGCGGCGGGCCTTCGGCAACCTGGCGCGGACCTTCCAGCAGGCGCAGGAGCAGGCCGCGGCCGGCGCGACGCCGACGGCGCCCCCGCCCGGCAAGGGCTCCGGGAACGGCATGACCATGCTGGCCGGGCTCCTGCTGATCCTGCCGGGGCTGCTCTCCGACGTCGCCGGCCTGCTCCTGCTGCTGCCGCCGGTCCGGGACTTCGTCGCCCGCCGGGCCGGGCGCACGCTGGAGCGGAAGATGGGATCCGGCACCCAGGGGGGCTTCGGCGACGCCTACACGCAGGCCCGGATCCACTTCCCCGACGGCAAGGTGGTCCAGGGCGAGGTGATCCGCGAGGACGGCTCCCCGGCGGGCGGACCGCACGGGGACGCCGGCCACCGTCCGCCGCTGGCGCCATAGCCGGACGGCGAACCGGGAGCCGGACGGCGAACCGGGACGACACAAGCCGAGACGACACAAGCCGAGGGGCCCCGCCACATCAGTGGCGGGGCCCCTCGGCTTGTGCTCTGCGCCCGCGGTCAGGCGGACTTGCGGCTGTCCCGCGGATGCACGGCGATGTTCATGGCGCCGGAGCGAAGGACGGCCAGCCGTTCGGCCAGCACCTCCTCCAGCTCCTCGCGGGTGCGTCGCTCCATGAGCATGTCCCAGTGCGTTCGCGCAGGCTTGCCCTTCTTCTCTTCGGGCCCGTCCCCGTCCACCAGGAGTGCCATGGCGCCGCACGCCTTGCACTCCCACTCCGGCGGAATCTCTGCCTCAACCGAGAACGGCATCTCAAATCGATGTCCGTTCTGGCATGCGTACTCCACCGCCTGGCGCGGGGCCAGATCGATGCCGCGGTCCGTCTCGTAGCTGGTAACCACGAGCCGCGTACCGCGGAGAGCTCGCTCACTCATGAATCGTGCCTCCCGGGCTTGTCGCCCACAGGACAGGTGTCGCTGTCGTCGTCATCCGGTCAACGTCCGGTCGGCGGTATAGATTCCCGCTCCGGGTCAATGCGTCGCCCGTCGTGCCGCCCCTTGTTGTACCCACCAGTGCCCGTTTTGTCACATCTGGCAGCAGATGTCACCCAACGTCTGTACTCCATCAACGCGCAGTAACGGTCCGCCTGGCAGGCCAAAGGCGTACACTACCGGCCGATCGCCTGAACGTCGAAATTCGTTCGGAACTCGTTCACGAGTCCGGACGGATCCCGGCTCAGACACGCACCGGAACAGGATTGCCCGCCGCCTCCACCGCGCGCCGCACCGGCACTCGCGCGAGCAGTGCGAAACCCAGTGCGAAGAAGACCACCAGCGAGATGATCGCGTCCCGGTAGCTGCCCGTGACCTGGTACGTCAGCCCGAAGACCAGCGGTCCCACCCAGCTCAGCCCGCGATCGCTCATCTCGTACGCCGAGAAGTACTCGGCCTCCTTGCCCGCCGGCACCAGGTGCGAGAACAGCGACCGCGACAGCGCCTGGCTGCCGCCCAGCACCAGCCCGATCATCGCCGCCAGCGCGAAGAACCACACCGGGGTCCTCGCCGGGAGGAAGTACCCGGCCCCCAGCGTCAGCCCCCACGCGGCCAGCGAACCGAGGATCGTCCGCTTCGCCCCGTACACCACCGCCAGCCGGCCCATCGCCAGCGCCCCGACCACCGCCAGGACCTGCACCAGCAGCACGGCCACGATCAGCGTGGACTGCTCCAGCTCCAGCTCCTCCGAGCCGTAGACCGAGGCCTGGGAGATCACGGTCTGCACGCCGTCGTTGTAGACCAGGTAGGCCAGCAGGAACGACAGCGTCAGCGGATAGCGCCGCATGTCCTTCAACGTGGCCACCAGCTGCCGCCAGCCGCTGACCGCCGGCGCCGCGCCCGCCTCCCGGACCACCGCCCGGTCGCGCAGCCGGCGCAGCGGGATGACCGCGAAGGCCCCCCACCACAGGCCCGCCGAGGCCAGGCAGATCCGCACCGCCGTGCCCTCGGAGAGCCCGAAGGACGCGTGGCCCTGGAAGAGCACCAGGTTCAGCACGAGCACGAACGCGCCCGAGGTGTAGCCGAAGGCCCACCCCCGGGAGGAGACCGTGTCCCGCTCGTCCGGGGTGGAGATCTGCGGCAGGAAGGCGTTGTAGAGCACCATCGAGACCGCCAGTGAGGCGTTCGCGACGACCAGCAGGAACCCGCCCAGCAGGTAGCGGTGCCCGTCCAGGAAGAACATTCCGGTCGTCGCCGCCGCCCCGGTGTAGGCGGCCGCCGCCAGCAGCGGCTTCTTGCGGCCGGTCCGGTCCGCCGCCGCGCCGGCCAGCGGCATGACCAGCACCGCCAGGATCACCGACAGGGACACCGTGTACGCGAAGAACGACCCGGCCCGCACCGGTATGCCCAGCGGGTGGACGTAGCCCTCGGCGTCGGCCGCGGCCTTCGCCACCGCCGTCAGGTACGGCCCGAGGAACACCGTGAGCACGCTCGTCGAGTAGACCGAGCACGCGAAGTCGTAGAAGTACCAGCCGTGCTGTTCGCGCTTGCGCGCGGCGGCACCGTCGGCGGCCGCTCCGCCGTCCGCCGCACCGGATTCCGCTTCGTTGTCCGTACGCTCGGTCATGAGCGCCCCCTCGCCGTTCCCCGTAGGACGCCGGCCGCCGCCCCGGGCGCGGCCCCCTCCGGACCGTCAGGCCCAGGCGCCGCGCCGGTCCAGCACCGTGCGCAAGATGTCGATCCGGTCGGTCATGATGCCATCGACACCCAGGTCGAGGAGAGCCTCCATACGTTCCGGTTCGTTCACGGTCCAGACGTGCACCTGGAGTCCCCGCTCGTGCGCGGTCCGTACGAAGCGCCGGTCGACCACCCGGACGCCCGCCTGGGTCTCCGGCACCTGCGCCGCCACCGCGCCCGCCCGCAGCGCCGCCGGGATCGCCCACGACCGCAGCCGCAGCCCCAGCACGCCCCGCACCCCGTACGAGGTCGCCAGCCGGGGACCGGCGACCTTCTGGGCCCGGGCCACCCGGCTCTCCGAGAACGAGCCCACGCACACCCGGTCCCACGCCCCGGCCCGGGCGATCAGGTTCACCAGCGGGTGCAGGGCCGACTCGTCCTTCACGTCCACGTTCCACCGGGCGTCCGGGAACTCCTCCAGCAGCTCCTCGAAGAGCGGCAGCGGCTCGGTGCCCGCCACCCGCGCCTCGCGCACTCGGCTCCACGACAGCTCCCGGATCCGGCCCGAGGCATCGGTGACCCGGTCCAGGGTGGCGTCGTGGAAGGCCACCAGCTTCCCGTCGGCCGTCGCGTGCACATCGGTCTCGAAGTACCGGTAGCCCGCCGCGGCCGCCCGGCGGAAGGCGGCGGCGGTGTTCTCCAGCCCGTCCGCGGCCCCGCCCCGGTGGGCGAAGGGGATCGGGGCCGGGTGGTCCAGATAGGGATGGGGTCGGCGTACGTCAGTCACGGGCGCAGTATGCACGCCGGCTCCCGCGGGGCGGGAGTGGCGACGTGGACGGCCGGTGAACGCCCCCCGCCCGCGGGCCGCTCCCGCCGGACGGCCCGTCCCCCCCACCTGGCCCGGGTGGACCGCCCCATGACACCCTGGGGCCCGCGGAACCAATCCAATCCCGGCCCCGGTCCTCGCCCGCCGAGGCCAATCCGACGAAGGTGGACCGGACGCCATGGCTCAGTGGACCTCAGCGGTCGGCACCGCACAGCTCGCCCGGCTGATCGGCTCCCAGCAGGAGCGGCCGCCCGTGCCCGGCGCCCGCAAGGCCCCCGCGTACCGCACCCTCGCCGACGGCATCCGGCTGCTCGTCCTGGAGGGCCGCGTCCCCGTCGGGGCCCGGCTGCCCGCCGAGCGCGAACTGGCCGTCGCCCTCTCCCTCAGCCGCACCACCGTCGCCGCCGCCTACGAGGCCCTGCGCGGCGAGGGCTTCCTCGAATCCCGCCGGGGCGCCGGCAGCTGGACCTCCGTGCCGGCCGGGAACCCGCTCCCGGCCCGGGGCCTGGAACCGCTGCCGCCGGAGTCCCTCGGCTCCATGATCGACCTGGGCTGCGCCGCCCTCCCGGCCCCCGAGCCCTGGCTCACCAAGGCCGTCCAGGGCGCCCTGGAGGAGCTCCCGCCGTACGCCCACACGCACGGCGACTACCCGGCCGGCCTGCCCGCGCTGCGCCGGATGCTCGCCGACCGCTACACCGAGCGCGGCATCCCGACCATGCCCGAGCAGATCATGGTGACCACCGGGGCCATGGGCGCCATAGACGCGATCTGCAGCCTCTTCGCCGGCCGCGGCGAACGGATCGCCGTCGAATCCCCCTCCTACGCCAATATCCTCCAGCTGATGCGCGCCGCCGGGGTCCGTCTCGTACCCGTGGCCATGGGCGACGGGCTCAGCGGCTGGGACATGGACGTCTGGCGGCAGGTGCTGCGCGACTCGGCCCCGCGCCTGGCGTACGTGGTGGCCGACTTCCACAACCCGACCGGCGCCCTGGCCTCCGAGGAGCAGCGCCGGGCCATGGTCGAGGCCGCCCGCTCCGCCGGCACCGTGCTGATCGCCGACGAGACCATGGCCGAGCTCCGGCTGGACCCCGAACCGGCCATGCCGCGCCCCGTCTGCTCCTTCGACCCGGCCGGCTCCACGGTGATCACCGTGGGCTCCGCCAGCAAGGCCTTCTGGGCGGGCATGCGGATCGGCTGGGTCCGCGCTGCCCCCGACGTCATCCGCAGCCTGGTCGCGGCCCGCGCCTACGCCGACCTCGGCACCCCGGTGCTGGAGCAGCTCGCGGTGAACTGGCTGATGCGGACCGGGGGCTGGGAGGAGGCGGTCGGGATGCGCCGGACCCAGGCCCGGGAGAACCGGGACGCGCTGGTCGCGGCGGTGCGCCGGCAGCTGCCCGACTGGGAGTTCGAGGTGCCGGCCGGCGGGCTCACCCTGTGGGCCCGGGCCGGCGGGCTGTCCGGTTCGCGGCTGGCCGAGGTGGGGGAGCGGGTCGGCGTCCGCGTCCCCTCGGGCCCCCGGTTCGGGGTGGACGGGGCCTTCGAGGGCTACGTCCGGCTGCCGTTCACGGTGGGCGGCCCGCTGGCCGAGGAGGCCGCGGCGCGGCTGGCGGCGGCGGCCCGCCTGGTCGGCACGGGGGCGGGCGGCGGGGCGGAACCGCCGCGCACGTTCGTGGCCTGACCCGTCTGGTCGTCCGGCTCGCGGGGCGGCGTACGGGCCCTCGCGCGGCCCGGGTCAATACATCTAGGGCGCCTCGGCCGGGACCTCCGGGAGCGCCTCGGCGTCCAGGGCGCCGGCCTGCGCCGGGGGCTGGTCCTTGAGTGGTCCGGCGGGGGCCGCCGGGGCCTCGCCGCCGCCCTGGGCGGCGGTCTGCCGCTCGGGCAGCAGCTCCAGGACCGCGTGGCGGTGCGCGGGGTGCGTGGCGTCGTCGTACGGGTCGGGTGTGGCCGGCACCTGGAGCCGCAGGACCGGCCCGGTGCCGAGGCGGGCGTAGCCGCGGCCGGGCGGGAGCTGTGGGGCCGGCGTGGTGTGCGGGGGCAGCCCGAGGACGTCGGTGAGCTGCTGGGCGGGGGCGGGCCCGAGGACGACCCGGGCCCGGGTGTGCTGCCAGACGGCGTCGCCGATCAGTTCCAGGTGGTCGAAGTGCTCGGCGACCACCACCGTGACGTGCGCGGCGCGGCCGTGCCGCAGGGGCACCTGGAGCTGGGCGAGGGGGTCCGGGCGGCCCTCGGCGGTGGCGAGGTGCGCGAGGACGCTGGGCCGGTCCAGCAGGATCCACAGCGGCCGCCGCGTGTCCTCGGGCGCGGGCCGGCCGGCCTCGCGGGCCCGGTGCGTGGCGATCAGGCGCCGTTCGGTCTCGTGGGCGGCCCACTCGACGGTGGCCAGGGCCCCCGTCGGCCCGCACTCGACGGCGAGGACCCCGGCGCGGCCGGCCAGGCAGGCGTACTCGTTGCTGCCGCCACCCTCGACGATCATCACGTCGCCGCCCTGGCGCAGGGCCTGGAGGGCGAGGGAGCGCAGCAGGGTGGTGGTCCCGCCGCCGGGCCGGCCCACGGCCAGCAGGTGCGGTTCGGTGGAGCCGGGGCCGGTCCGCCACATCACGGGCGGCACGTCCCGCGGCTCGTCGCCCTCCAGGACCGGCAGGGTGCGCCGGACGCCCTCGGGGTCGGTGAAGCCGAGGACGTACTCGCCGGGGGAGGTCACGAACGGCTGGGCGGCGATCCCGGTGGGCAGCGGCTCCAGGACGCTCAGGTCGAGCCGGTTGGCCTCCTCGTCCCAGACGAAGAGGTACTCCCGGCCGCGCCCGGACTTGGCGTGCAGCACGGCCTCGATCCGGGCCCGCGAGGCCGCCTCCCCGTCGGTGAAGTACGCGGGGTAGCGGATCCGGAGCCGGGTGATGCGGCCCTCGGCGTCGAAGGCGTGGTCGCTGAAGGCGTCGTCGAAGCCGCCGCCGTGGGTGAAGAGCGGGCTCGGGTCCTCGGGGGCGGAGAAGTAGGGCACGAGGGCCTCGTAGAGGGAGCGCAGCCGGTCGGTCTCGGCGTCGCTGGGCCCGGTCTTCACGGGGTTGCGGTCGCGCCCGTGCCAGCCGGCCGCCGCCATGAGCGCGATCAGCGCGGTGACGGGCCCGTACGGGACGAGCGCGACCACCAGGACGCAGGCGGCCCCCAGGAACAGGGCGGGGCCCCGCTTGTCCTTGGGGGTCGCGCTCCATTTGCGGCGGCCGGCGGAGGCCAGGACGCGCAGTCCGCGGCCGATGACCAGCAGCGGATGGAGGACGTCCGTGGCGTTGTCGGCCGCCGTTCGGGCGAGGTCGCGGCCCCGGGCGAGCGAGGTGCTGCCACTGGTGAGGATGCGGGGGATTGGGCGCCGGGCCACGGTCGTCTCCTGGTGGGTGGGGCGGGCGGTCTAGAGCTTGATCCCGCCGAGCAGGCTCGCCAGGCTCGCCGTGCTCGCGGTGATGCTCGGGGCGATGGCGGAGCCGGCGAGGAAGAAGCCGAAGAGCGCGCAGACGACGGCGTGCGTCAGCTTCATCCCGTCCTTCTTGAAGAACAGGAAGCAGATGATGCCGAGCAGCACGACGCCTGAGATCGACAGGACCATGGGAGTCCTCCTGGTAGCCGGAACGGTCGGAAAGGTCACCATCAGTTGTTCCAGGCTCACAGGAAGTATCAATGCGACAAAAGGTGCATACGGGTGAATCTTCGGGATTTTCACTTGACCGGACCCTCCCGGCTGGCGCGTCGGCCCATGGGAGTGTCGGGTGCCCCGGCCAGGGGACATCCTTGCCTCGGGTGGGCCCCCTCATGTCCCTGACCGGGCGCTACCCTGGCGATTCACCCGTACGGACGCAGCGCCGGGCACCCCCCTGCCCGCCCGGCCTGGGCAGACTCCTGCCCCGTACGACTTGGGAAGAGTGAAAGGCGGAACGACCGATGAGCGAGCACCAGGACGCACCCGACGAGGACGTCATCGAACTGGCCACCAAGATCTTCGACCTCGCCCGTCAGGGTGAGACGGAGACGCTGGCCGCCTACCTCGACGCCGGCGTCCCCGCCAACCTCACCAACGACCGCGGCGACACCCTCGTCATGCTCGCCGCCTACCACGGCCACGCCGGCGCCGTCACCGCCCTGCTCGCCCGCGGCGCCGAGGCCGACCGCGCCAACGACCGCGGCCAGACCCCGCTCGCCGGCGCCGTCTTCAAGGGCGAGGAGGCCGTCATCCGCGCCCTGCTCGCAGGCGGGGCCGACCCCCACGCCGGAACCCCCTCCGCGGTCGACACGGCCCGCATGTTCCACAAGGCGGACCTGCTGGAACTCTTCGGAGCCAAGTAGTCCGCTTTTTCGGCCGCCCGACCGGGGCCGGGACGGGTCCACGACCTCACGGCTTGGTCACGACGCCTTTAAATGTGGTCGCGGCGCACAAACCGCCTGGGTCATCATGGCGTCGGATTCGATTCGCGGACATGACGGACGGGCAGGACCGGGCTGGACACGACGGGTGTCCCACCCCCCCTGCCGCACCGGCCGGCACGGCCGCGGAGCACCGACGAGAGTGAGAAGGCAATGGTCTACATCGAGCGGAACATGACGGCGGACGTCCTCACATGCTGTTACGCGGCCCTGTGAATCCCGATTCCCGGTTGCGTCCCCAGCTTGATTTGAGGCCATTCCCATGTTCGAACCAGTCATAGCGCCGAGCGGTACCCTGCTCGGCCTCCTCCAGCGGGGCCGCGGCGACGGCACGCTGCACGCCCTCGCGGCGCCCCGGACCGAGGCCCTCGCGGCCCTCGACCAGTGCGTGACCCGTGACCCGCGGCAGGACTGGCAGGTCGAGAACCGGTCGCTGTACTACGCACGCCTGTACCTGGACCTCGACGGCCCCCTCGGCGCCATCGAGGCCCACCTCTTCGGCGTCGACAACCTCGTCGACGAGGAGGACCACCGCACCGGTCTCGCCCTGTCCGTCCTCGGCCACCTGGCCTCGTACGGCCGCGACGACGCGCTCATGCTGCTGCGCCGCTACGCCGCCTCCGGGGCCAACTGGGCCTGGGCCCTCGACGAGCTCGCCCTGCGCGACGACGACGAGGGGCTGCGCTCCCTCGCCCCGTCCGTCCTGGCCGGGTTCCCGGACACCGCCGAGGGCGAGGCGCGGCTGGCCGCCGCCGTCCGCGACGCCTACGAGCCCCGGCCGTGGAGCCTGTGGGAGGAGCTGCCGCAGTACGGGCAACGTCTGCGCGCCGCCCGCCAGCAGGGCTCCTTCGACCGCTGGCAGCGCCAGATGACCCCCAGTGGTCCCCGGCCCGGCTGGGGCGTCCAGGCCGTCTTCGACTGGGCCGCCGACGGGCTGCGCCGCGGCACCCCGCTGCACGTGCCCGCCGCGCGCTGCCTCGCCGCCGTGGCCGGCCCCGAGGACCGCTCCGCCATCCTCGCGGCCGCCGCCGGAGCCTCGGGCGAAGCCGCCCGGGCCACCGCCCTGCACCACCTGGTCCTCGCGGAACCGGAGAACCCGGCCGTCCTCGACCTCATCGAAGCCGCCGGCGACGAACCCGCCGTGGCCGCCTACGAGCGCATGTGCGGCCCCGCGGCGGTGGAGCGGGCCCGGCTGTGGGTCCACCGCCCCGACGCCCTCGGAGCGGCCGCCGCGGCCCTCCTGGCGGCCCGCGGCGGCGCCGACGACACCGGGCTGGTGCTGGGCGCCCTCCGCTCGACCGTCCGGGGCTCCGGCCCCGACTCGTCCCGCCTGTTCACCCTCGTGGACGGCGCGGGCCGCCTCGCGATCGGCTGCGCGGCGCCGGTGCTGCGGCACATCTACCGCGAGACGGCCTCCTCCCACCTGCGCGGCCGCGCCGCCCGCGCCCTGGCCAGCACGGACCCCACCTTCGCGGCGGGCTTCGCGGTCGAGTGCCTCTGGGACTGCGAGGAGACCACCCGCGAGGTAGCGGCCCGCCACGCCGAAACGGCCGACGCCCGCGTCGCCCCCCGCCTGCGCCGCCTGGCGGCGGACCCGGCGGAGGAGGAGGACGTCCAGTCGGCGGTCCGCAGCCGCATCGCCCCCGAGTCGGCGGTGTAGCCCCCACCTCCCACCGCCCGGCCCCCGGGTGCCCCGCGCCTCAAACACCGACGCGGCCGCACCCTGCGGCCGCGCGTCCATCCCACCCCGCCCGGCACGGGGTCGGGGCGGAGGCCTGCCCCGCGCAGCGCTCCCGCCGCCCAGGCCCTCTGCGCCTCAAACGCCGACGCGGCTGACTTTCGCCGCTGCGCGGCCATTCCAGCCCGCGCGGCGTTTGAGCGCACCGGGCGCGCAGCGCACGGAACGGGTCCGGGCGGAGCCCGGGGAACGGTGGAAGGGCGGGTAGGGGACCCAGCCCCGCGCAGCGACCGCCCCACTGGCCGGGACGGGCCGCGCGCAGGGGTTCCACCGGGCCCGGGCCTGGCCCGCGTAGCGGTCTCTCCGGGGCGGGGTCGGCCCCACGCGGCGGCCGCCGACCGGGGGTCGGCGCGGCGGACGGCCGCCGGCCCGCCGGCTCACGTGCGTACGAACCGCACCGCCACCCCCGGCCGGGCCTGCGCGGCGGCGTCGAGGGCGGGGCCCGGGGCGACGACCCCGACCACCGGGTACCCCCCGGTCACGGGATGGTCCGCCAGGAACACCACCGGCAGCCCGTCCGGCGGCACCTGCACCGCCCCCAGCACCATCCCCTCGCTCGGCAGCTCCCCGCCCCGCGCCCGCTCCAGCGCCGGCCCGCCCTCCGTCCGCAGCCCGATCCGGTTCGACGCCGGCGACACCCGGTACTCCGCCGACAGCAGCGCCGCCACCGAGGCCCCGGTGAACCAGTCCGCCCGCGGCCCCAGCCGCAGCGGCAGCACCAGCTCCGCCACCGGCGGCCCGGCCACCCGCAGGGCGTCCGCCCCGGCCACCGGAGCCGGACCCGCCGCCCCGACCTCCAGCACCGTCCCGTCCGCCAGGACCGGCGGCCCCAGCCCCGACAGCAGGTCCGTCGAGCGGCTCCCCAGCACCACCGGCACGGCGAACCCGCCCCGCACCGCGACGTAGCTCCGCAGCCCCGCCGAGGCCCGCCCCACGTCCAGCTCCGCCCCCGCCGGCAGCCACACCGGCGCGCCCCACGCCGCCGGGCGCCCCGAGACCCGTACCGGGCACGGCGCGCCCGTCACCGCCACCGTCACCGGGGCCAGGGCGCGCAGCCGCACCCCGTCCAGGGTGGTCTCCACGGTGGCGGCCCCCGCCGGGTTGCCGACGAGGCGGTTGGCCAGCGCGTGCGCGGCGGTGTCCAACGCACCCGACCGGGGCACACCCAGGTGCGCGTACCCGGGCCGCCCCAGGTCCTGCACGCTGCTCAGCGCCCCCGCCCGCACCACCAGCACCCCGCTCACACCCCCACCCCCACGCCCGGCACCCCGCCCGGGCTCCCGCTCCGGCCCGCCTCCTCGAACCGCACCCGCATCCCCGGTGCGAGCAGCGACGCCGGCTCCCGTGCCGGGGCCCACAGCACCGCGTCGGTGGAGCCGATCAGCTGCCAGCCGCCGGGGGAGGAGCGGGGGTAGACCCCCGCGTACTCCCCGGCCAGCGCCAGCGACCCCGCCGGGACCGCCGTACGGGGCGTGGCCCGCCTCGGGAGCCACAGCCGCTCCGGCAGCCCCGTCAGATACCCGAAGCCGGGGGCGAACCCGCAGAACGCCACCCGGAACTCGATCCCCCCGACCAGCCCGGCCACCTCCCGCTCGGCCACCCCCCACGCCCCGGCCACCTCCGCCAGGTCCGGCCCGTCGTACCGCACCGGCACGGTGACCAGCGCTCCCTCCGTCTCCGCGAGCGGCGGCACCTCCCAGCGGGCGATCCGCGCCGCCAGCGCCCCCGGCTCCCGGACCCCGTCCAGCAGCACCGTCCGCGCCGCCGGGACCACCTCCCGTACGGGGCCCAGCTCGCCCGAGTCCCGCCGGCGCAGCAGCTCGGCGTGGAGCGCCGCCGCCTCCGCGGCCGAGTCCACCTCCAGCAGCAGCGCCTCCCGGCCCACCACCAGGGCCCTCGCCCTCACGCGAAGGCCTCCACCCGCACGCCCGCCGCCCCCAGCGCCTCCCGGACCCGCAGCGCGAGCCCGGCGGCCCCCGGGGTGTCCCCGTGCAGGCACAGCGAGCGCGCGCGGACCCGTACCGGAGACCCGTCCGAGGCCGTGACCTCCCCCTCCGCCGCCATCCGTACGGCCCGCGCGACCACCGCGTCCGGGTCGTGCAGCACCGCCCCCGGCGTCCCGCGCGGCACCAGCGTGCCCCCGGGGGTGTAGGCCCGGTCGGCGAACGCCTCCGGTACGGGCTCCAGCCCCGCCTCCTGCGCCGCCGCCAGCAGCAGCGACCCCGGCAGGCCCAGCACCGGCAGCCCGGCCTCCCCGCCGGCCAGCCGGACCCCGTCGACCACCGCGCCGGCCTGCTCCGCGTCGTGCACCGTGCGGTTGTACAACGCGCCGTGCGGTTTCACGTACGACACCCTCGACCCGGCCGCCCGCGCGAACACCTCCAGCGCCCCGATCTGGTACGCCACCTCGGCGGCCAGCTCCGCCGCCGGCACGTCCATCGCGCGCCGCCCGAACCCCGCGAGGTCCCGGTACGAGACCTGCGCGCCGATCCGTACGCCGCGCGCGGCGGCCAGCTCGCACACCCGGCGCATGATCGACGGGTCGCCGGCGTGGAAGCCGCAGGCCACGTTCGCGCTGGTGACCACCGACAGAAGCGCCTCGTCGTCCGTGAGCGTCCACCGCCCGAAGCCCTCGCCGAGGTCGGCGTTGAGGTCGATCGCGGCCGCTGGGGGTGTGATCATGGAAGCCATGCGGCGAGCGTAGAACAGCGCACGCGCCGCATGCCGCAGAGCCCTTCCGCGGCCTTCCGCGGAGCCGGGGACGATCCGGCCGAACCATGCCGTTTGGGATGTTGTCCGTGACACCGCCTAATCTTTTCGACGTGACTCTCCCTGCCCCGGCGAAAACCCTCCCGTCCCCGGCGCCGGGCCCGGCCGCCGACGAGGGCCTCGCCCGGCGGCTGCGCGCCCTCGCCTGCACCGCCCCGCTGCACGACCTCGACGTACGCAAGGCCAACCTGGCCGGCGAGTACGGGGTCTACGCGATGGCGGAGGTCGCGCTGGCCGCGATCGACCTGGTCACGCTCAACATGGACTTCGACACGGGCGCCGACCACGAGCAGATAGTGGCCCGCCTGCTGCCCCGCGTCGCCGCCCAGACGCCCCACCGGCCGGCCGCCGAGCACGAGCGGGTCGCCCGCTGGGTGCTGGAGAACCTGATCAACGTCGGCAGCGTCGACCGCGGCTTCCGCGCGATCTACGGCACCTTCGGGCCCGACGGGGTCTACGTCCGCCGGGACTACGACTTCAAGCTGATCGAGGAGGTCCCCGGCCACGGCGGCGCCGTCTACCTGCGCACCACCGACGAGGCCGTCAACGTCCTGGTCGGCGCCCTCGACACGGACGTCACCAGCGCCCAGATCGCCGCCGAGGTCAAGCTGGAGGTCCTGATCAGCCGGGGTCGGCTGGCCGACGCCCAGCTCGCCGCCGAACAGGCCCGCTACCGCACCGTCCAGTACGCCGAGACCCTGCGCCGCACCCTCGACGCCACCCGGCGCAACGTCCGCGCGGTCGACTGGCTCCAGGCCGTGCCGGACATGATCGCCGAGGCCCTCGACCACGTCGCCGACCGCTACCGGCACGAGAACGCCATCCTCACCAACATCCGCAAGGCGCGCGACGAGGCCGAGGACCCCGAGAACAAGCGGCGCGCCGCCGAACTCGTCGACATCGTCAAGGACTGCATCCGCCGGCACACCCAGCTCCAGTCCCGGCTGCTCGACGCCGGCCCGCTCTTCCGCGCCGAACAGGACCGCCAGGCCTTCGCCACGCCCGCCGCGCGCTCCGGGATCGACCTGTACGGGCAGCTCGTCGCCCCGCTGATGCCGCTGCCCGTGGTGCACGCCACCCGGGTCACCGACGCCTTCTTCGCCGCCGGCACCGGGCTGCGCACCCCCGTCTCGGTGCGCGTCGCGGACCTGGTGGAGATCCTCCTGACCCCGCCCGTGGAGCGGGAGCACCTCGGCGCCGAGATGCCGGAGCCCGACCTCATCGCGACCCCGGACGACAGCCGCTTCAGCGAGGAGCAGCTCGCGGCCGCCACCCGCCTCCTCGACCTCCCGCACGACGCCCCGCGCCGCCTGTCCGGCCTCCTCGCGGAGGCCCGCCGCGAGGACCCCGACCTCCCCTACCTGGTGGCGCTGCTCGCCGTCCACGCGGCGAGCCCGGCGGTGGGCACGGCGTACCGGCAGGGCGAGGAGCGGCTGCTGTTCGCGGTGGACGACGGCACGGCCCTGGAGGACCCGGAGTTCGGCGGCGCCGACCTGATCGTCGGCACGGCCCTCCTGGACGCGGCGGGCATGGCGGCGGACCGGGCGGAGCCCTCATGACCCACCCCGCCCCGACCGCCCGCCCGGGCCGGCCCGGGCGCCGATCCGACGGCGTCGTAGCGCCCGCCCCGGGCCGCCCCGCCCGGCGGGCCGACGTCGCCGCCCCGCACCACCACCCCCGCCGCCAGGCCCACCGCACCGCCGAGGAGACCCACCCGTGAGCGACCACCACGCCGAACACCCCGCGTGGAGCGAGCCCGACGGTCCGTCGGCCACCGCCGCGCCCGCGCCCGCGCCGGCCCCCGCCCTGACGCCGGCCGACGCCGCCGACGCGGCCCGCCTCGTCGGGTTCGGGCTCCAGCCCAAGCTGCTCCCCGCCCGCGACGCCGAATACGCCGAACTGCTGCGCCGCTACCGCGAGGACCCCGGCTTCGGCCGGCTCGCCGACGCCGTCGCCACCGGCCTCGGCCTCGTCGTCCTGGAGGTGTCCCCGCGCGCCGGCATGGCCGTCGCCGCCGGCGAGGACTCCGTCTTCGCCGTTCGCATGGGCGACTACGCCCGCCGCACCGCCGCCGACGGCGGCGACCGCTTCCTCCACGGCCTCGCCCACCTCGCCGTCGCCGCCCTCGCCTTCCCCCGCCCCGAGGACCTCGCGGACGACGGCTACATCGGCCGGATCACCGTCAACGGCGTCGACGCCTTCGTCCGGCAGACCTGCCGCCGCCTGGAGGAGCGCGCCGAGGAACTCGGCGAGAACACCGACCCCGCCTCCGACGCCCCCGGCCTGGAGGCCGCCTGGCGGGTCTACGCCCGCCGCAGCGCGACCGGCGCCACCAAGGACGCCCGCCGCCTCGCCGGCTCCACCACCGGCATCGTCGGCAAGGCCGCCGCCTTCCTCACCGACTCCGGCTTCCTCCAGCGCACCGGAGACGACGCCGGCGGCACCTACCGCACCACCCCCCGCTACCAGCTCCAGGTCCGCGACATGGCGGGCAGCGCGGCCATGGCCGAGCTCCTGGAACTCGGCGTGGTGCCCGTCAGCGACGGCACCGCCACCCTCCTGCCGCCGCCCGAGGGCGACGACCTGGAACTCGCCGCCGACGCCGGCCTGCCGTTCCACGCCTGAGCCCCACGCGCCCCCGTACCGAGACACACCGAGAAGCAACGAGAGTCCGCCGCCATGTACGAGCTGTCCCGGATCCGCCTCTACTCCATCGGGCCCGCCGGCGCGCGCTACGCCGACACCGTGCTCGACCTGCGCGGAGTCGGCGAGCCGGTACCCCACCCGGCGCCCGCCCAGGCGGAGTTCTTCGAGGACGAGCCCACGGGCCCGCCCCGCCGCCCCGCACCCGCCGGCGTGCTCTTCCTGGAGAACGGCGGCGGCAAGTCCGTCCTCCTCAAACTGATCTTCTCGGTGATGCTCCCCGGCCACCGCAACACCCTCGGCGGCGCCAGCTCCGGCGTGCTCCGCAAGTTCCTCCTCGCCGACGACTGCGGCCACGTCGCCCTGGAGTGGCAGCACACCCAGACCGGCGAGTGCGTGGTCGTCGGCAAGGTCAGCGAATGGCGCGGCCGCCAGGTCTCCAACGACCCCCGCAAGTTCGCCGAGGCCTGGTACTCCTTCCGCCCCGGCCCGGGCCTCAGCCTCGACAGCCTCCCCGTCGCCGAGGCCACGTCCGTGCGCCCGCCCGTCGAGGGCGCCTCCGGCGCCCAGGGCCGCCGCCGCACCATGAAGGGCTTCCGCGACGCGATCACCGAAGCCGGCAAGGCATACCCGCACCTGGAGGTGTCCTGGGAGGAGATCCACGACCGCTGGAACGAGCACCTCACCGAACTCGGCCTCGACCCCGAACTCTTCCGCTACCAGCGCGAGATGAACGCCGACGAGGGCGAGGCCGCCGGCCTCTTCGCGGTCAAGAAGGACTCCGACTTCACCGACCTGCTGCTGCGCGCCGTCACCGACACCCGTGACACCGACGGCCTCGCCGACCTGGTCCACGGCTTCGGCAACAAGCTCGGCCGCCGCGCCGAGCTGATGGCCGAACGCGAGTTCACCGCCGGCTCCGTCGACCTGCTCACCCGCATCGTGGAGGCCGCCGAGACCCGCGCCCGGCTCCGCGACGTCCACGCCGGCGCCGAACGCCGCACCCGCACCCTCGCCCGCCGCCTCTCCGCCCGCGCCGCCGAGGAACGCGGCCGCGCCGCCGACCTCGCCCAGCAGGTCACCGGCGCCGGCCACGCCGTCACCGCCGCCGAGGAGCAGCGCGCCCGCAGCGCCGCCGTCTCCGCCGAACTCGCCTACCGGCACGCCTCGCTGGCCCTGACCGTCGCCGACAAGGCCGCCGCCGCCCAGCGCCGCGAACTCCTAGAAGCCCGCACCCTGCACTCCGCCTGGCAGGCCGCCGAAACCGTCCTGCGCCACCGCGCCGCCGCCGACCGCTCCGCCCGCGTCGCCGCCGCGATCCGCGAGGCCGAACGGGACGCCGCCCCGGCCCTCGCCGCCCGCGCCACCGCCGCCGCCGCACTCGTACGGGCCCTGCACACCGCCGCCGAACAGGGCGAGCGGGCCGCCAACGAGGAGGAGGAGCGTTCCGCCGAGCTCCAGGCCGTCGGCGAGACCGCCCACCGCGACGCCACGTCCGCCGCCACCGCCGCCCAGCGCGCCCGCAGCGAGGCCGAACACCTGCGGGCCCGCCTCGCCGAGGTCGAGCAGGAGACCGCCGAAGCCGTCCGCGCCGGCTGGCTCGACGACACCGCCCCCGACGCCGACCCGGCCCGCGCCGCGCTGGCCGCCAGCGACGCCGAGAAGACCGCCGTGGCCGCCTGGGACGAGTCCCGCGAGGCCGCCCGCGCCGCCGCCGAAGCCGCCCGCGAGGCCGCCGGCGCCGAGTCCCGCGCCGAACTCACCGCCGCCCGCGCCGCCGACGCCGCCGACGCGGCCGAGGCCGCCCACGCCGCCGAGGAACGCGCCGCCGCCTCCCTGGCCGCGTCCCCGCGCCTCGCCGAGCTCCTCGGCCTCCCCGCGGTCCCCGAGACCTTCCTCCCGCACCCGCGCGAGGGCCGGTCCGCCGGATCCGCCACCGCACCCGCAGGCTCCGGAATCCCGGCCGACGGCCGCGCCGGCGTCCCCGGCTCCGGCGCAGCCGCGCAGGCCCGGGCGCAGGGCACGTCCGCGCAGGCCGTCGGTGGCCCCGGCGGATCCGCCACGCCGCCCGGCCGCCCCGAGACCGCCGGACGGCTCACCGCCGAGGACCTCGACCGCAACGCCGACACCCTCCGCGAGCTCCTGGCCGACACCGTCGGCTCGGCCGAACGCCAGCTGTTCGAGCTGCGCACCGCCGCCGCCGACGACTCCCGCATCCTCGGCGCCCTCGGCGACGGCGGCCTGCTCCCGCCCGGCCCCGACGTCCTCGCCACCGTCGAGTACCTCGGCGAACACGGCATCCCGGCCCTGCCCGGCTGGCGCTACCTCGCCCAGTCCGTGGCGCCGGCCGACCACGCCGCCGTCCTCGCCGCCCGCCCCGAACTCGTCGACGGCGTCATCATCACCGACCCCGACACCCACACCCGGGCCCGCGAGGTCCTCTCCGGCGCCGCCCTGCTGCCCCGTTCCACCGTCGCCGTCGGCACCGCCGCCGCCCTGCTGGCCCCGGCACCCCCCGCCGACGGCGATCCGGCGGTCTCCGGCGTCTTCATCGTCGCGCCGAACCCCGCCATGCACGACGAGCACGCCGCCGACGAGGAACGCCAGGCCCTGCGCGCCCGCGCCACCGCCCGCGACACCGAGATCCGCGAGCTCGCCGCCCGCCTCGCCGGCGACCGCGAGCTCGCCGCCCGCCTCGCCTCCTGGCGCACCGGCTGCCCGCCCGGCCGCCTCGCGGAGCTCGCCGCACAGGCCGCCGCCGCCCGC
Organism: Streptomyces sp. NPDC032091; assembly: GCF_055580265.1. Classification (NCBI taxonomy): domain Bacteria; kingdom Bacillati; phylum Actinomycetota; class Actinomycetes; order Kitasatosporales; family Streptomycetaceae; genus Streptomyces; species Streptomyces sp. NPDC032091. Next base: position 147,038 of record NZ_JBVILR010000020.1, read on the forward strand.
GCGTTCGCCGAGGAGGCCGACGCCGAGCTCGGCGAGGCCCGTACCGTACGCGCCGAGGCGGACGAGGCCGCCGCCGACGCGGCCCGGGTCCGCGACGAGCGCCAGGAGACCGCCCAGCGCGCCCGCCGGGCCGCCGACGCCCTCGCCGGCCTCGCCCACCGGCTGCGCGAGCGCTCCGGCTGGCAGGCCAGGGTCCGCGAACTCGCCGACGAGGCCGCCGAGTCCGAAGCCCGCGCCGAAGCCTGCCTGGACCGGGCCCGCGCCGCCGACGAGGACCGCCGCGCCGCCCAGCGCGCCGCCGATGACGCCCGCCGCACCGCCCGCGCCCTGCGCGCCGAACGCGCCGAGATCGCCGGAGCCCCCGACCAGCTCCCCGAGGACGACGACCCCCGCGCCCCCCTGCCCGACCTCCGCGAGGCCTACCGGACCGCCTCCCAGGTGTACGAGAAGGTCGGCGTCGGCGCCGACCTGCGCGCCGAACAGGCCCGCGCCGAGAGCGACGAGAGCGCCGCCCTCGCCGAACTCGACCGGCTCACCAACAAGGTCCGCACCCGCGCCGCCCAGCTCCTCGAAGGCACCGACGGCGCCGACGGCCCCTCCCGCCAGGCCGCCGCGGCCCGCGCCGAGGCCCTCGTACAGATGCTGGAGTCCCGCGCCTCCGCCGCGAGCGAGCAGCTCGGCCGGCTGCGCGGCGAGGCCGAACGGCACGCCCCCGCCGACGGCGAGGCGCACACCGAGCTGCCCGAGGAGCTGGTCCCGGCCGACGTGGAACAGGCCCAGGGCCTGCTGCGCACCGCCACCGCCCGGCTCGCCGCGCACTCCGCCGCCGTGGAGAGCGCCCGCGCCGCCCACGCCGACCTGCTGCGCGCCCACCGCACCGCCGAGGACGGCGCCGGAGGCTTCGAGGAGACCGCCGCCCTCCTGCGGGACCTGCTGCGCGACCACACCCACCCCGAGGACGAGCAGGAGCCGGTGGCGCACCGCGGCACCCTGGAGGAGGCCCGCCAGTCCGCCACCGACACCCGCCGCTCCCTGCGCGCCTGCGCCGCCGACCTCTCCGCCGCCGAGGCGGCCGTGCGCGAGGCGAGCGACGTCCTCGTCCGGCACGCCAACGCCAACCGCTACGAGCAGGTGCGCACCCCCGCCCGCCAGCAGATCCGCGAACTGCCCGCCTCCGCCCTCCCGGAGCACGCCGCCGCCTGGGCGGCCGCGTTCGCGCCGCGCCTGCGCGTCCTGACCGACGAGCTCGCCCAGCTGGAACGCAACCGCGACAGCATCGTCGACCGGCTGCGCGGCCTCGTGGAGTCGGCCCTGGCCACCCTCCGCTCCGCCCAGCGCCTCTCCCAGCTCCCCGAGGGCCTCGGGGAGTGGTCGGGCCAGGAGTTCCTCCGCATCCGCTTCGAGGAACCCGACCAGGCCACCCTCACCGAACGCCTCGGCGAGGTCATCGACGAGGCCACCCGCACGGCCGTGAAGAAGAACGCCGCCTTCGGCGAGGGCCGCCGCGACGGCATGTCCCTCCTCCTGCGCGGAGTCCAGGCGGCGCTCGAACCCAAGGGCATCGCGGTGGAGATCCTCAAGCCGGACGCCGTCCTGCGCGCCGAACGCGTCCCCGTCGGACAGATGGGCGACGTCTTCTCCGGCGGCCAGCTGCTCACCGCCGCCATCGCCCTCTACTGCACGATGGCGGCCCTGCGCAGCAACGACCGCGGCCGCGACAAGCACCGCCACGCGGGCACGCTGTTCCTCGACAACCCGATCGGCCGCGCCAACGCCACGTACCTGCTGGAGCTCCAGCGCGCCGTCTCCGACGCCCTCGGCGTCCAGCTCCTGTACACCACGGGCCTCTTCGACACCACGGCCCTCGCGGAGTTCCCCCTCGTCATCCGCCTGCGCAACGACGCGGACCTGAGGGCGGGCCTGAAGTACATCAGCGTGGAGGAACACCTCCGCCCGGGCCTGCCCCAGCCCACCCAGGAACCGGAAGCCATCCACGGCGAAATCACCGCGACCCGCATGTTCCGCCGCACCCCCGCGTGACGCGGCACGGCGCCGGGCCGGCGGGCTGACGCACAGCCCGCCGGCGCCGCCGCGTCAGCGCCCCCGCACCGCGCTGCTCGGCTCCGACACCACCCCGTACCGCTGGTTCCACATCTGCCGCGTGATCCACACGTCCAGCACGGCCCACGTCGCCACCACCGTGCCCGCTATCCCCCCGAGCACCATCGGCAGCGCCAGCCACGACCCCGTCAGCACCAGGAAGAACGTCGCCGACGCGTCCGTCAGCGTCACCGCCACGACCAGCACCGCCCGCACCGCCGACGCCCGCACGGGATCCGGCATGCGCCGCCGGCGGGCCGGCACCTCCACCCACAGGCCCCGCCCGCCGGCCTCGGACACCGATCCGTCCTCTTCGTCGTACATCCTCATGGTCCGCTCCGCTCGCTCCCGAACCCAACGAACGACCCCACCCGGAGATTCCCGCATCCCGGACGGACCAGCTGCTCACGGGCGTTCCGGATCGGAGAATTCCAGCCATCCCTCCGAACAGGGGAACTGACGCCCCACCAAGTGTCATCTGCCACATATCGGGCCGGACTTGACCGGAAGTAACGGACAACTCGTGATCTTCGCCGAGCGGTCAGGCCGAAAACGTCCGGACACGCCTTCGAGGCCGCTCCGTGGCAGTAGTAGGCTCACGCCGTTTAAATGACGGAACACCGACCCCCCACAACGGGGTTGAGCTGGGGGAGGCTGGGGAGGCCATGCGCTTTCGCGGGAAGTCGATCCGCCGGAAGATCGTGGCGTTGCTCCTGGTGCCGCTCGTCTCCCTGACCGCCCTCTGGGGCTTTTCGACGGTGATCACCGGCCGCGAGGCCGTGCAGCTGCTCGACGTCGCGTACGTCATCGACAAGGTCGGCTACCCCATCGAGGACGTCGTCCGCGTCGTCCAGAAGGAGCGCCGCCAGACCCTCGTCGTCATCGGCGACCCGCGCGCCGCCGCGGCCACCGCCGAGCTCGCCCGCAGCCGCGCCGCGACCGACGGGATGATCCGCAAGATCACCGCGAACGCGACCGACCCCGAGGTCCTCGACGAGCTCAGCTCCGCCAACAAGCAGCGCCTGAGGTCGATCCTCGAAGCCTTCCACGGCATCGCCGCCCTGCGCCGCTCCGTGGACGCCGGCAGCCTGGACCCGACCCAGGCCCTCGACCTCTACAGCCGGCTCGTCGACCCCAGCTACGACTTCCTCATGAACCTCCACGCCCTGGAGAATGTGGAGATGGACAAGCAGGGCCGCGCCCTCGTCGGCATCACCCGCGCCCGCGAGACCCTCTCGCGCGAGGACGCGGTCATCGCCTCCGCCCTCGCCGCCGGCAACGTCTCCGCGGGCGACGTCCGCCGCGTCTCCACCTTCGTCGCCCACCGCGACCTGCTCTACGACTTCAACCTCGCGATCCTCCCGGCCGACGACCGGGGCCTCTTCGAGCAGTACTGGAACGGCCCCGAGAGCAAGGCGCTGCGCGACACGGAGGAACGGTTCATCACCGCGGGCGCCGTCAAGAACCCGCGCACCGTGACCGCCGCCCAGTGGGACGCCGCCGCCCGCAAGGTCCTCGACGACCTCGCCACCATGGGCACCGCCGCCGGCGACCGCTACCAGAAGCGCGTCGAACCCGTCGCGCTGGGCGTCCTCGTCCAGGCCGCCCTCGCCGGCGTCCTCGGCTTCATCGCCCTGGCCTTCTCCCTCTTCCTCTCCGTCCGCATCGGCCGCGACCTGGTCCGCGACCTCTCCCAGCTCCGCAAGGACGCCCACGAGGCCTCCGGCGTCCGCCTGCCGAGCGTCATGCGCCGCCTCGCCGCCGGCGAGACCGTGGACGTGGAGACCGAGGCGCCCCGCCTGGAGTTCGAGAAGGACGAGGTCGGCCAGGTCGCCCTGGCCCTCAACAGCCTCCAGCGCGCCGCCGTCGAGGCCGCCGTCAAGCAGGCGGAGCTCCGTCGCGGTGTCTCCGAGGTGTTCGTCAACCTGGCCCGCCGCAACCAGGTGCTGCTGCACCGCCAGCTGACCCTGCTCGACACCATGGAGCGGCGCACCGAGGACACCGAGGAGCTCGCCGACCTCTTCCGCCTCGACCACATGACCACCCGCATGCGCCGCCACGCCGAGGGCCTGGTGATCCTCTCCGGCGCCGCCCCCTCCCGCCAGTGGCGCAAGCCCGTCCAGCTGATGGACGTCGTACGGGCCGCCGTCGCCGAGGTCGAGGACTACGAGCGCATCGAGGTGCGCCGCCTGGCGCGCATCGGCATCGAGGGCCCGGCCGTCGCCGACGTCACCCACCTGGTCGCCGAACTCCTGGAGAACGCCACGGTGTTCTCGCCCCCGCACACCGCCGTCCAGGTCCACGGCGAACGCGTCGCCAACGGCTTCACCCTGGAGATCCACGACCGCGGCCTCGGCATGAACCCCGAAGCCCTGCTCGACGCGAACCTCCGGCTCGCCGAGACCCCCGAGTTCGAGCTCTCCGACACCGACCGCCTCGGCCTGTTCGTGGTCAGCCGGCTCGCCCGCCGCCACAGCATCAAGGTGGCCCTCCAGCCCAGCCCGTACGGAGGCACCACCGCGGTCGTCTTCCTCCCGGCCGAGCTCCTCACCGACGCCCCCGACACCAACGGCAGCGGCATCCGCCTCGACGCCGTACGGGCCGCCAAGGGCCACGCCGCGGTCAAGGGCGTCAAGACCGCCGCCGGCGCCCGGGGCTCCGGCCGCACCGGGCCCACCGCCCTGGACCGTGCCGTGTCCGGCCGCCCGCTGCCCGCCGGCGTGCTCAACGGCCCGGTCGAGCTGGAGGGCCCGCTCGGCCTCCTCGGCCTGGAGGGGCCGGACGGCCTCGACGGGATCGACGACATGGAGGACACCATCACCGGCGTCGCCGGTGCCGGCGGCCGCCCGCCCATGGCCACCCTCGACGACGAGACCCCGCCCGGCGGCACCCCGCGCAGCGCCCTGCTGGGCCTGGGCTCCGCGGGCCGCCCCGACGGCGACCGGCGCGGCGGCGAGAGCGGGGCCTGGAAGGGCGACCGGATCCGCGACCGCGGCACCGACCGCCACCGTGACCGGGGCCCGGCCCGCGAGGCCGGCCCGGAGGCCGCCGGCGCCCGCCCCCGCGGCGGCGCCGACCGTGACCCCGCGGCGCCCACGGGCCCGGTCCGCGCCGAGCGCCCGCACCTGGACGCGGTCCGCCCGGAGGGCCCCCGCTCCGGAGCCGTCCCGCTGCCGCGCCGGCGCCCGACCCCGACGCTGGTCGCCGAGCACGGCCGCCGCGTCGAGCCCCGCCCGGCCGGAGTGAAGGCCCCGGACCGTCCGCGGACCGGCCCCGAGGAGCCCCGTACGGCGGCCGGCCCGGGCGGACTGCCCCGCCGGGTCCGCCAGGCGAACCTCGCGCCCCAGTTGAAGAACGGTCCGGCCCCCGCCGAGCCCGAAGCCCCCGCGGCGCCGCAGACCGACCGCGACGCGGAGGACGTACGCGCCCGTATGTCCGCGCTCCAGCGCGGCTGGACGGCGGGCCGCGAACAGTACGCACAGCAGCAAGACCGGCAGCACGCACCGCAGCAGTCCGAGACCGGGGACGGCACCCCCGCCGCCCACGGTCCCGCGCACGAGAACGAAGGGGACGGTCGATGACCGCACCGCAGAACGGAAACGACAGCAGGGGCCGCGGCCCCGGCCCGCTCAACTGGCTCCTCGACGAACTCGTCGACAAGGTCGCCAGCATCCGCAAGGCGGTGGTCCTCTCCGGCGACGGCCTGCCCACGGGCAGCTCCAAGGACCTGACCCGCGAGGACAGCGAGCACCTGGCGGCCGTGGCCTCCGGCTTCCACAGCCTCGCCAAGGGCGTCGGCCGGCACTTCGACTCCGGGCGGGTCCGCCAGACCGTCGTCGAGCTCGACGAGGCCTTCCTGTTCGTCATGGCCGCCGGCGACGGCAGCTGCCTGGCCGTGCTCTCCGACTCCGACTCCGACGTGGGCCAGGTCGCGTACGAGATGACCCTCATGGTCAAGCGCGTCGGCGACCACCTGGCGACCGCCCCGCGCACCGGGCTGCCAGCCGGAGGGTGAGTCGGACCGTATGAGCGATCCAGGCCACGACCACCTCCCGAACGCCCCGGAACCCGCCGAGCCCGCCGGCGCGGCGGACGGGAGCGGCCACCCGCACTGGTTCGACGACGAAGCCGGGCCCGTCGTCCGCCCGTACGCCATGACCCGCGGCCGGACCCGGCACGCCGCCCAGCACCGCCTCGACCTGATCGCCCTCGTCGTCGCCGAACCGGCCGCCGACGATCCGGTCTGGGACCTGACCCTGTCCCCGGAACACGCCCACATCCTCGGGCTGTGCCGGGAACGCCCCCAGTCCGTCGCCGAACTCGCCGCGGACCTGGACCTCGCCGTCGGCGTCGTCCGGGTCCTCATCGGCGACCTCGTCGACGACGCACTGGTCCACGTGAACCGGCCGGTCCCCCCGGCCGAACTGCCCGACGAATCCATTCTGCGTGAGGTGATCGATGGCCTTCGGGCGCTCTAGCCGCACGGGTGCGATGCACGCCGTGTCGCCGGTCGAGCCGCTGACTCTGAAGATCCTGGTCGCGGGAGGCTTCGGGGCGGGCAAGACCACCCTGGTCAGCGCCGTGAGCGAGATCCGTCCGCTGCGCACGGAGGAGACCCTCTCCGAGCCGGGCGCCGCCGTCGACGACACCGGGGGAGTGGAGGCCAAGAACACCACGACGGTGGCCATGGACTTCGGCCGCATCACCCTCCGCGAGGACCTGGTGCTCTACCTCTTCGGGACCCCGGGGCAGGACCGCTTCTGGTTCCTGTGGGACGAGCTCGCGCAGGGCTCGCTCGGCGCCGTCGTCCTGGCCGACACCCGCCGCCTCGCCGACTGCTTCGCCGCCGTCGACTACTTCGAACGGCGCGGCCTGCCCTTCCTCGTCGCCGTCAACTGCTTCGACGGGGCCGACCGCCACCCCGTGGTGACCATCCGCGAGGCCCTCGACCTCGACCCCGAGGTGCCGGTGCTGCTCTGCGACGCCCGCGACCGCGAGTCGGTCAAGGACGTGCTGGTGGGAGTCGTGGAACACGCCATGTCGCTGGCCCGGGCCCGGCGGGCGAGCCTGACGGCCGGAGCCTGACGGCCGGAGTCGGACCTGACGGCCCGCGGGGAGGCGGCCCGCCTGGAGGCGGCCCGTACCCCCGCCGACTGGGGTACGGGCCGCGGCTCTCATGGGGGGCTGCGGGGGTCCCGGCGCGGGACCGTGGGGAGAGTGTGAACCCGCCGCCGGGGGGCGTCAAGCACCCCGGCGGCAGCACTTCTCCCGGCCCGGCCCGCCCGCTGGTGAAGGGCACCCGGCACTTCTCAGCGCACCGCCACGACGGCCGAACCGTGCCCGAACAGCCCCTGGTTCGCGGTGATCCCCACCCGCGCCCCGGGCACCTGCCGCGCCCCGGCCGTCCCCCGCAGCTGCCACGTCAGCTCGCACACCTGGGCGATCGCCTGCGCCGGCACCGCCTCCCCGAAGGAGGCCAGCCCGCCGCTCGCGTTGACGGGCACCCGCCCGCCGAGCGCGGTCGCCCCCTCCCGGACGAGCTTGGCCCCCTCGCCCTCACCGCACAGGCCGATGTCCTCGTACCACTCCAGCTCCAGCGCCGTCGACAGGTCGTACACCTCGGCCAGCGACAGGTCCCGCGGCCCCAGCCCCGCCTCCTCGTACGCCGCCCGGGCGATCGACGCCCGGAAGGAGCCCTCCGCCGGCGCCACCGCCACCGCCGAATCGGTCGCGATGTCCGGCAGGTCGAGCACGGTACGCGGATACGTGGGCGTCACCGTCGACACCGCCCGGATCCGCACCGGCGCGGCCACCCCGCGCGCCCGCGCGAAGTCCATGCTGCTCAGCACCAGCGCCGCGCCCCCGTCGGAGGTCGCGCAGATGTCCAGCAGCCGCAGCGGATCGGCGACCACCGCCGAGGCCGCCACCTCCTCGGCCGTCACCGCCTTGCGGTAGCGGGCGTTCGGGTTGAGCGCCCCGGCCGCCGCGTTCTTCACCTTGACCTGCGCGAAGTCCTCCCCGGTATCCCCGTACAGGGCCATCCGGCGGCGCGCGTACAGCGCGAAGTACGCCGGGTTCGTCGCCCCCAGCACGCGGAACCGCAGCCAGTCCGGGTCGTCCGGCCGGTCGCCGCCGGCCGGGGCGAAGAACCCCTTCGGCGCGGCGTCCGCGCCCACCACCAGCACCACGTCCGCCAGCCCGGCCAGGATCTGCGCCCGGGCGGTCCCGATGGCCTGGGCCCCGGAGGCGCAGGCGGCGTAGACGCTGGTCACCCGGGCGCCCTGCCAGCCGAGCGCCCGCGCGAAGGTGGCCCCGGCGACATAGCCCGGGTAGCCGCCGCGCACGGTGTCGGCGCCGACCACGGACTCCACGTCCGTCCACTCCAGCCCGGCGTCGGCCAGCGCCGCCCGGGCGGCGGCCCGCCCGTACTCGACGAAGCTCCGCCCCCACTTGCCCCACGGGTGCATGCCGGCGCCCAGGACGGCGACCTCCCCGCTCACCGCGCCCCCTCCACGGGCCTGAACCACCAGGTCGTCCAGGTGGTCCCGGCGTCCTCGTCGAGCACCCCGGCGACCACCTCCACCTCCATGCCGACCGCCAGGTCGGCCACCGTCACCCCGGGCGCCGCCTGCCCGAGCACGACCATCCCCTCGGCCTCCAGCTCCACCGCGACGAGCGTGTACGGCTCCCAGGGCGCGTCCGGGTCGGACACGTAGGGGGCGGGCGGCCGGTAGCGCCCGTCGGTGTACGACCAGACCCGCCCGCGCGGCGACAGCGGAACCTCCGCGAGCGCACCGCCGCCGGGGCAGTGCGGATTGCGGCAGTACGCGTCCTCGCGCGGGAAGAACACCGCCGTACAGGCGGAGCACTCCGTCCCGAGCAGCCGGAACCCGTCCGGCCCGTCGGCGAACCATCCGCTCACCACGGGTGTACGTGTGCGTGCCAAGACGCCTCCCTCGACGCAGACCTGACGAACCGTCAGAAGTCTGCCACGCGGAACGCCGGCAGCACAGCGGGAAGGGAAGCCAACCAGCGGCGACCCGCGGGCCCTTGGCATACGATCACCGCATGCCGGCACAGCTGAGGGACTCGCACTGCTCCACCTGCGGAGCGCCGTTCGACACCACCGACTGGCCCCGCGCGTGCCCCGCGTGCGCCACCGTCGCCTACCGCAACCCGCTCCCGGTCGCCGTGGCCCTGCTCCCCGTCGAGGACGCCTCGGGAACCGGCCTGGTGGTCATCACCCGCACGATCGAACCCGCGAAGGGCGGCATCGCCCTGCCCGGCGGATTCGTCGACTTCGGCGAGGACTGGCGCGAGGCCGTGGCCCGCGAACTCCGCGAGGAGACCGGCATCGAGGCCCCCGCCTCCGAGGTGGCCCTCGCCGACGTCCTCAGCTCCCCCCACGGCCACCTCCTCGTCTTCGGCCTCCTCCCGCCCCGCCCGGCCACGGCCCTCCCGCCCTCGCGCCCCACCGACGAGACGACGGGCTGGCACGTCCTTCACGCCCCGACGGAACTGGCCTTCCCCCTCCACACCAGGGCGGCCGCCTCCTGGTTCGCGGGCCACTACGCCTGAAGACGGCCCGGCCCCACGCCCGGCCCCGCGAACCGCTCGGCCAGGACAACGGGAACTGCCCCGCCGGCCCCCGGCCCCGCAGACCGCCCGGCGCCGCCGGCCTACACCCCCCGCACCTCCACCCCGCTCACCACCCCGCCCGCCGCGTCCTCCACCACCACAGCCTCCCCGGCCCACCGCACGGTGTACCGCTCCACCTCGCCCGCCTCGAACCCCGCCCCCGGATCCCGGACGACCAGCCCGCCCCCGGTCCGCCCCCGCGCCGGAGCCCACGCCTCCAGGCCCACCGACCCGTCCCCGCGCCGCACCGGCAGCACCGACCCCGCCCGCGCCAGCACCGGCGCGCGCCCGACCGGGGCGTCCAGCAGCACCTGCCCCGGCCCCTCGTGCGCCGCACCCGTCGCCGTGTCGTACCAGCGCCCCCGCGGCAACCGCACCGCCCGCCGGTCCGCCCCGCACTCCAGCACCGGCGCCACCAGCAGCGCGTCCCCCAGCAGGAACGCGTCCTCGCAGTCCCGCAGCCGCCGGTCCTCCGGCGACCCCCACCACACCGGCCGCACGTACGGCGCCCCCGTCCGCCGCGCCAGGTGCGCCAGCGTCACGAAGTACGGCCGCAGCCGCTCCCGCTCCGCCAGCACCCGAGCCGCGCCCTCCGCCGCCTCCGGCCCGAACTCCCACGGCTCCCGCCGCCCCGCCCAGATCGCGGAATGCGTCCGGAACAGCGGCAGGTACGCCCCCAGCTCCAGCCACCGCAGGTACAGCTCCGGTGACGGCGAACCCCCGAAACCCCCCACGTCCGGCCCCGAGTACGGCACCCCGCACAGCCCGAGCCCCAGCACCAGCGCCAGCGACGCCCGCAGCCCCTCCCAGCTGCTCTCCACGTCACCGGACCACGTGCCCCCGTACCGCTGCATGCCCGCCCACCCCGACCGGGAGAACAGGAACGGCCGCTCGGCCGGCCGCAGCCGCACCAGCCCCTCCCACCCCGCCCGCGCCATCCCCAGCGCGTACACGTTGTGCCCCTCGCGGTGGTCGCCGCCCGCCCCCTCCAGCACGTGCCGCGCCGACCGGGGCAGCGACGCGTCCCCCCACGGCGCGAACGACACCGGCTCGTTCATGTCGTGCCAGAACCCGGAGAACCCCTGCGCGAGCCGCTCCCCGTACAGCCCGCCCCACCACTCCCGCACCGCCGGATCCGTGAAGTCCGGGTAGGCGCACTCACCCGGCCAGACCTCACCCCGCACCTCCCGCCCCGTCCCGTCCCGTACGAACGCCCCGTGCGGCCCGACCTCCAGCCCCGCCGTGTGCACCGCGTCCCCCGCCTTCACCGCCGGGTCCACGATCGACACCAGCCGCACCCCGGCCGCGCCCAGCTCCCCGGCCAGCCCCGGCAGGTCAGGGAACGCCTCGCGGTCCACCGTGAACACCCGGTGCCCGTCGTAGTGGTCGATGTCCAGGTGCACCGCCGACAGCGCCAGCCCCCGCTCCGCGTACCCGGCCACCACCCGCCGCACCTCCGCCTCGCCCCCGAAGCCCCACCGCGCGTGCTGGTACCCCAGCGCCCACTCCGGCGGCACCGCCGGCGCCCCCGTCAGCCCCGCCCATCCCTGCGCCACCCGCGCCGGGGGCCCCGGCAGCACCCAGCACCGCGGCGGGCCGCCCTCCAGGCGCAGCTCGCTCGACCCGGGCCGGTCCGCCCCCGAACCGGCCCCCTCCTCGCCCTCGCGCAGCACGACCCGCCCGTCCCAGGTGTTGTCGTAGAACGCCAGGTGCGTCCCCGCGTCCGCGACCACCACCTGCACCGGCATCGTGATGTACAGCGGATCGGTGCCCGGCCCGAAGCCGCCCTTCGGGTCGGTGTTCCACAGCCGGTACTCCCCGTCCCGCAGCCGCGGCCCCCGCGCCCGCCCGCCCAGCCCGAAGAACCGGGCGTCCGCCGGCACCTCCGCCCGCTGGAGCCACCGCGAGCCACCCGGCGCCGCCCCCTCCACCGGATCCCACCAGCGCGGCGGCAGCTCCCGCCGCAGCACCACCCCGCCCGGGGTCCGCACCTCCACCGCCCCGTGCCGAGACACCGCCACCGTGACCCGCTCCGAGACCACCCGCCAGCCGCCCCCGGTGTCCGGCTCCAGCACCGCCCGCGGATCGGGCTCCGGCCCCCCGCCCAGCACCGCGTACGAGGGCTGCGGAGCCGCCCCGTCCCAGCCCCAGAACACCGCACCGCCCACGCCCACCCGCACGGTCAGCTCGCTGCGCGCGAACCGCAGCACGCCCCCGCCCGGCCGCGGCTCCGTACCCTCCAGCAGCCCCGGCACCCGCGCCCGCTCCGCACCCCGCGCGGGCAACCCCCGCGCGTCCGTCCGGCGGTGGCGCAGCGCCGCGCGCCAGGCGCGCCGCCCGCGCGCCGTACCGATCTCCGCCACCGCACGCACCAGTTCACGACCGTCCATGGCGATCACCCTGCCACCGGCCCCCGGCCGAGCGGGAGGCGTTCAGCTGCCGTTCACCCGGGAACGCACGGACCGGCCGGCCGGAGGAGGCCCCGGGCCCCGGGGACGGCTCTGGTGCGGATGTCGATCACATGGCATCGTCCCTGTGAGCCGCCGCGCGCACACCGCCGCAGCGGTGGCACCGTACGCACACGAAGCGCGAGCCACAGACTTGACCGGGAGCCGACCCATGACCTCTGCCACCCAGCCGGAACCCCTCTGGTCCCCGGGCCCCGACCGGATCGCCGCGGCGCGCGTCACCGCCTTCCAGGCCTGGGCGGCCGAGCGCTTCGACGCCCCCGCCGACGGCGGCTACCCGGCGCTGCACCGCTGGTCCGTCGACGAGCTCGACACCTTCTGGCAGGCCGTCGCCGAGTGGTTCGACGTACGGTTCACCACCCCCTACGAGAGCGTCCTCGCCGACCGCGCCATGCCCGGCGCCCGCTGGTTCGCCGGCTCCACCCTCAACTACGCCGAGCACGCCCTGCGCGCCGCCGAGGACCCCGCCCGCGCCGCCGACCCCGCCCTCCTCCACGTCGACGAGACCCACGAGCCGACCCCCGTCACCTGGGCCGAGCTCCGCCGCCAGGTCGGCTCCCTCGCCGCCGAGCTGCGCGCCCTCGGCGTCCGCCCCGGCGACCGGGTCAGCGGCTACCTCCCCAACATCCCCGAAGCGGTCGTCGCCCTCCTCGCCACCGCCGCCGTCGGCGGCGTCTGGACCTCCTGCGCCCCCGACTTCGGCGCCCGCAGCGTCCTCGACCGCTTCGAGCAGGTCGAACCCGTCGTCCTGTTCACCGTCGACGGCTACCGCTACGGCGGCAAGCAGCACGACCGCCGCGACACCGTCGCCGAACTGCGCGCGGGCCTGCCCTCGCTGCGCGCCGTCGTGCACATCCCGCTCCTGGGCACCCCCGCCCCCGAGGGCACCCGTGCCTGGTCCGAGCTGACCTCCGGCGACGCCGAACCCGTCTTCGAACCGGTCCCCTTCGACCACCCGCTGTGGATCCTCTACTCCTCCGGCACCACCGGCGCGCCCAAGGCGATCGTCCAGTCGCAGGGCGGGATCCTCCTCGAACACCTCAAGCAGCTCGGCCTGCACTGCGACCTCGGGCCGGAGGACCGGTTCTTCTGGTACACCTCCACCGGCTGGATGATGTGGAACTTCCTCGTTTCCGGCCTGCTCACCGGCACCACCGTCGTCCTCTACGACGGCAGCCCCGGCTTCCCCGACACAGGCGCCCAGTGGCGCATCGCCGAACGCACGGGGGCCACCCTCTACGGCACCTCCGCCGCCTACGTCATGGCCTGCAAGAAGGCCGAGGTCCACCCGTCCCGCGACTTCGACCTCTCGGCCGTCAAGTGCGTGGCGACCACCGGCTCCCCGCTGCCCCCCGACGGCTTCCGCTGGCTCCACGACGAGGTCGCCGACGACCTGTGGATCGCATCCGTCAGCGGCGGCACCGACGTGTGCAGCTGCTTCGCCGGTGCCGTCCCCACCCTCCCCGTCCACATCGGCGAGCTCCAGGCCGCCTGCCTCGGCACGGACCTCCAGTCCTGGGACCCCTCGGGCAAGCCGCTCACCGGCGAGGTCGGCGAGCTCGTCGTCACCGCCCCCATGCCCTCCATGCCGATCCACTTCTGGAACGACGCCGACGGCAGCCGCTACCGCGACAGCTACTTCGAGATGTTCCCCGGCGTCTGGCGCCACGGCGACTGGATCACGATCACCGACCGCGGCTCCGTCGTCATCCACGGCCGCTCCGACTCCACCCTCAACCGGCAGGGCGTCCGGATGGGCTCCGCCGACATCTACGAGGCCGTCGAACGCCTCCCCGAGATCAAGGAGTCCCTGGTCATCGGCCTGGAGGAGCCGAACGGAGGCTACTGGATGCCGCTCTTCGTACACCTCGCCCCCGGCGCCGTCCTCGACGAGGCCCTCCGCAAGAAGATCGCCGCCACCATCCGCGAACAGCTCTCCCCGCGCCACGTGCCCGACGAGGTCATCGAGGTCCCGGCCGTCCCGCACACCCTGACCGGCAAGCGCATCGAGGTCCCGGTCAAGCGCCTCCTCCAGGGCACCCCCCTGGCCAAGGCCGTCAACCCCGGCTCGGTCGACAACCCGGACCTGCTCGCCTTCTACGAGGAGCTCGGCCGCACCCGGAGGTGACTGTCAGTGGCCGTGGTTACGCTGAGTGAGCAAGCCGTCGCGCCGCCCGGCGCGCCACTCAGGGGGAGCCATGAACACCACGCCCGACCCGTCACGCCCCACCTCCCGCCTCCGCCGTGAGCTGCGCCGCGAGGTCCCCAGCACCGTCGGCCTCCTCGCCGACGCCAGGGACTTCGCGGCCATGCGGGACTACCGCACCTTCGCCTTCGACCCCGACCACGACTACACCGACTACCTCCACCACGTCGACGCCCTGCTCCGCTCCCTCGCGGCCCAGGGCATCCACACCACCGTCGCCCTCTTCGACCCCGACGAGTACGCCGACTACTGCGCCGAACACGGCCTCGACCCCGACAGCGCCCCGACCCGTACGCGCTTCACCGCCGAACTCGCCTGCGGCCCCGCCCTGCCCTACACCGGCCAGCCCGTCGAGGAACTCGTACCCCTCCTCGTCGACGCGGCCGTCCGCCAGGCCACCTGGGAGTACGCCGGCGCCGTGCTCGCCGGCGTCGGGGAGTGCGCCGACTGCGGCGAGGACATCGGCCGCGCCTCCTTCGAGCGCGCCTCCGCCCTGCTGCGCCGCCTCGTCGACGGAGCCGGCCCCGGCCACCACCACCTCGTCTGCAGCATCCCCACCGAGGAGGAACAGCTCACCGCCGTCCTGCACGCCGAAGCCCCCGCCGAACCCGGCGGCCCGCCCCGCACCCAGGGCCGCGACCAACTCGACTTCCTGACCGTCCTGGCCGCGGGCCTCGCCCTGGGCGGCCCCGGCGGCCTGGTCCTGCGCAGCACCACCGAGGGCTTCCGCGACCGGGTCCACGGCTGGCGCCTGGACCGCGGCCGCCTGCTCGCCCTGAACGCCGCCGCCGTCTTCGACGCCTACTGCACGGACGCCGACACCGGCGACCCCGTCGCCCCGGAACCGGGCGTCGAATACTGCGCCGGCTACGAGGTCGACGGCCCCGGCCCCCACAGCTAGCCACCCCGCCACGGAAACGACCGAGGGGCCCCCGCCACCGGCGAAGGCCCCTCGATCGGTACGACGGCGCGCCCGGGCTACTCGCCCGACAGCACCGCCTGCGCGGCCACGCGCGCCTCCTCGGCGCTGTCCGCGGCCCGTGCGGCGGCGGCCGCGCGCTCGCACTGCGCGAGCGTGTACTTGGCGAGCGTCGCCCGCACGTACGGGATCGAAGCCGAACCCATCGACAGGGAGGTGACACCCAGGCCCGTCAGCACACAGGCCAGCAGCGGGTCCGACGCCGCCTCACCGCAGACGCCGCAGCTCTTGCCCTCCGCCTTGGCGGCCTCGGCCGACATGGCGATCAGGTCGAGCAGCGCCGGCTGCCAGGGGTCCTGGAGCCGCGACACCGCACCGACCTGGCGGTCGGCGGCGAAGGCGTACTGCGCGAGGTCGTTGGTGCCCAGCGACAGGAACTCGACCTCCTGCAGGATCGAGCGCGCCCGCAGAGCGGCGGAGGGGATCTCCACCATCGCACCGAACTTCGCCACCAGACCGGCCTCACGGCAGGCGTCCGCGAACGCCTTCGCGTCGATCCGGTCGGCCACCATCGGGGCCATGACCTCCAGGTACACCGGCAGCCCCTCGGCGGCCTTGGCCAGCGCCGTGAGCTGCGTGCGCAGCACCTCCGGGTGGTCCAGCAGCGTCCGCAGACCGCGCACGCCCAGCGCCGGGTTCGGCTCGTCCGCCGGGGTCAGGAAGTCCAGCGGCTTGTCGGCGCCCGCGTCCAGCACACGCACGACCACCCGGCCCTCGGGGAAGGCTTCGAGCACCTTGCGGTACGACTCGATCTGCTTCTCCTCGGACGGGGCCTTCTTGCTGTCGTCCAGGAAGAGGAACTCCGTGCGGAACAGACCGACGCCCTCGGCCCCGGCCTCCACGGCCGCCGGCACGTCCGCCGGCCCGCCCACGTTGGCCAGCAGCGGCACCTTGTGCCCGTCGGAGGTGGCACCCGGACCGGACGAGGCGGCCAGCGCCGCCTTCCGCTCGGCTGCCGCGGCCTCCAGCTCGGCCCGCTTCTCGGCGCTCGGCTCGACGAACAGGTCGCCCGTGCTGCCGTCCACGGCGATGACCGTGCCCTCGGCGATCTCCCCGGCACCCGGCAGCGCCACGATCGCCGGCACGCCCAGCGCCCGCGCGAGGATCGCGCTGTGGCTGGTCGGCCCGCCCTCCTCGGTCACGAAGCCGAGCACGAGCGCCGGGTCGAGCAGCGCGGTGTCCGCGGGGGCCAGGTCCCGCGCGATCAGCACGTACGGCTCGTCGCTGTCCGGCACACCCGGCATCGGCACGCCCAGCAGGCGGGCCACGATGCGGTTGCGCACGTCGTCCAGGTCGGCGACCCGGCCGGCCATGTACTCGCCCGCTCCGGCCAGCAGGTCGCGGTAGGACGCGAACGCGTCGTAGACGGCGCGCTCGGCCGTGCTGCCGACGACGATCCGCCGGTCCACGTCCGACATCAGCTCGGGGTCCGTGGCGATCATCGCCTGGGCCTCCAGCACGTGCTGGGCCTCGCCGCCCGCCAGCTGGCCGCGCGCCATCAGGTCGGCCGACACCGCTTCCACGGCCTGACGGGCACGCCCCTGTTCGCGCTCCGCCTCGTCCGCGGCGATCTGCTTCGCCGGCGGCTCCAGCACGGCCGTACCCATGTGCCGCACCTCGCCGATCGCCACACCGTGGCTCACGCCGACGCCTCGCAGCGTTGTCTCCATTTCACCGTCTCCGATTGAGCGGCGGGCGCAGCCGCCGCGGTGGATGTCCGACTCGCCCGCCGGAGCAGGCGGACGCGTCACTGCCAGCTGAAGAGGGCGTCGCCGGCCTTGACGTCGCGGTCCTCGACCAGGCCACCGAGGGAGTCGGCGGTGGCCTCCAGCGCCACGACGGGACAGACCGGCGACTTGCCCGCTTCCTCGACGGCCCGCGGGTTCCAGCGGATCACGGCCTGACCACGGGTGACGGTGTCGCCCTTGTTGACGAGCAGCTCGAAGCCCTCGCCGTTCAGCTGGACGGTGTCGATCCCGAGGTGCGTCAGGACACCGTGGCCCTCGGCGTCGACGACGACGTACGCGTGCGGGTGCAGGGAGACGACCACACCGTCGACGGGGGACACCGCCTCCGAGGGCTCGCGCACGGGATCAATGGCCGTGCCCGGTCCCACCATCGCGCCGGAGAACACCGGGTCGGGCACTGCCGCGAGTCCGATGGCGCGTCCGGCGAGTGGGGACGTCACGCTGGTCATGGGGGCCTCCCAGGGGGTGGGGCTTCTTCGTGTGAAGGATATTGCACAGCTTGTACAGGTTCGCCCGATGTCAGGCCTCGGCCCGGGCGTACCCGTCGACACGGAGACTAGTGGACTAGACCGGTGGACTAGACCATACGCGTGAATGGATTTGCCTGCGCTGCACGGGGCCTGTACTGTCGTGACTCCCGCCGAGACGTGTTCCGTGAACATCTCGCGAACAGTCGATGGACGGGACTCCTCCTCAAGCAGTGACGATCTCGATCTCCACTCCTTTTCGACGCGCCGATCCGGTGCGACGGACGGTGGTTCGGAGAGAAGGAAAAGCACTGGTAGAGTCGGAACCGCCGGAAAGGGAAAACGCGAAAGCGAAGACCCCGGAAAGCGCAGAGGAAATCGGGTCCGAAAAGACCTGATAGGCTCTGAACAGAACGAAAGCCCGGAGGAAAGCCCGAGAGGGTCGGTACAAAGGAAGCGTCCGTTCCTTGAGAACTCAACAGCGTGCCAAAAATCAACGCCAGAAGTTGATACCCCGTCCACTCCGGTGGATGAGGTTCCTTTGA